>NZ_JADCQA010000009.1:0-208265 GCF_014947095.1 Stenotrophomonas sp. B2
CCGGTGGCGGGAGTGTCCGCGGCATGGATGCCGCGGCCAAGCCCCCATGGACGGGTTTACGGCGTCTCCCGCCACCGGACCCACCCCGCCATCCCACGGATAGCCTGTTGCTTCGGCTTCGGCTTCGGCTTCGGCCTCTGCAGGTGCAGGGCGGCAGCCCTGCATGGAAAACCCACCCCCTACCAAGGTAGGGCGGAACGCGCGGCAACGCGGCACTATGCTCGAACCCATGACTTCGTCTGGGAGGGCTGCGTCATGAACTACGAGGAAACCTACCGCCGCTCGATCGACGAGCCGGAGGCGTTCTGGGGCGAGGAAGCCAAGCGCATCCATTGGCACAAGCCGCCGCAACAGGTGCTCGACTACAGCAACCCGCCGTTCCGGCGCTGGTATGTGGGCGGCGAAACCAACCTCTGTTACAACGCGGTCGATCGCCATCTGGACACTCGGCCCGACCAGCTCGCGCTGGTGGCCATTTCCACCGAAACCAACAGCACCCGCGAGATCACCTACCGGCAGCTGTACCGTGAAGTGAACGACTTCGCTGCTGTGCTCCAGCGCCTGGGCGTCGGCCATGGCGACCGCGTGGTCATCTACATGCCGAACATGGCCGAAGCCGTCTTCGCGATGCTGGCCTGCGCGCGCATCGGGGCCGTGCACTCGGTGGTGTTCGGTGGATTCGCCGCGCACAACCTTGCCCTGCGCATCGATGACGCCAGACCCAAGCTGCTGATCGCGGCCGATGCCGGCATGCGCGGAGGCAAGCTCATTCCCTACAAGCCGATGGTGGACGCCGCCTGTGCGGAAGCCGGGCATCCACCGCCGCACGTGCTGATCGTTTCGCGCGGGCTGGATCCGGCCGAGCCGCGCATCGAGGGCCGCGACGTCGAGTACGCGACGCTGCGCGCGGAAGTCGGTGCCGTCGATGTTCCGGTGCAGTGGCTGGAAGCGAGCGAGCCGAGCTATCTGCTGTATACCTCCGGCACCACCGGCAAGCCCAAGGGCGTGCAGCGTGATGTGGGCGGATACGCGGTGGCGATGGCACAGTCGATGGAGACCGTCTTCGACTGCAAGCCGGGGCAGGTGATGTTCTCCACCTCCGATGTCGGCTGGGCCGTGGGACATTCCTACAACGTGTATGGACCGCTGATCGGCGGTTGCACATCGCTGTTGTACGAAGGCCTGCCGACCCATCCGGATCCGGGCATCTGGTGGGCCCTGTGCGAGCAGTACAACGTGCGCACGATGTTCTCCTCTCCCACCGCGATCCGCGTGCTGAAGAAGCACGACGCGGATTTCATCCATCGCCACGACCTGCGCGCGTTGAAGTACCTGTTCCTGGCCGGCGAACCGCTGGATGAGCCGACCGCGCACTGGATCAATGAAGCGCTGGGCAAACCGATCATCGACAACTACTGGCAGACTGAAACCGGCTGGCCGGCCTTGACCCTGTTGCCGGGCCTGGAGATGAAGCCGGTGCGCTTTGGTTCGCCGGGCTTCCCCAACCTCGGTTACCGCATGAAGGTGATCGACGAGAACACCGGCGAAGAAGTCGCACCCGGGCAGAAGGGAGTCCTGGTGGTCACCCCGCCATTGCCGCCGGGCTGCATGAGCACGGTGTGGAACGACGACAGCCGCTTCCTGCAGAGCTACTTCAGCCATTTCAAGGAGCTGCTGTACAGCTCGCTGGACTGGGCGATCCGCGACGATGACGGCTACACCTTCATCCTCGGCCGTACCGACGATGTCATCAACGTCGCCGGGCATCGCCTGGGGACACGTGAGATTGAGGAAGCCATCTCCAGCCACCCGCGTGTGGCGGAGGCCGCGGTGATCGGCGTCAAGGATGAACTGAAGGGACAGGTGCCGCTGGTCTTCGTCACCCTCAAGCAGGGGCTGGGGGGCGAAGACCCTGCACCGGTGGTGGCGGAGATGATGGCAACGGTGACCACGTCGCTGGGGGCGGTTGCACGGCCGGCGCACGTGCACGTGGTCAACGCGTTGCCGAAGACGCGCTCGGGGAAACTGCTGCGGCGCTCGCTGCAGGCGCTGGCCGAGCAGCGCGATCCCGGCGATCTGTCGACGCTGGATGACCCGGCCGCCCTGGAGGAGATCCGCCGCGCGCTGGGACGCTAGACCGGTCCTGTATTGCCGGGGCCGCGTGCAGCGGGCCGAGGCAAGGAATGCAGCGGTGCTGCACCGCAGCGTTCACCGTACCAGCAGTGCGTTAAGCTCGATGCCGGGGAGCGCGTCCGTCAGGGCGCGCAGGCATGCGCATCATGGAACGGGGGAGCTATGGCACTGCTGCACGCCAAGACGGCCGCTGGCCGCCAGGAAATCGAGGATCGTGCGCGGCGCCTGCCGGCCGCGCTGCGCTCGATCCTGCTGATGGTCGATGGTCGCCGCGATGACACCGAACTGCGCAGCCTGCTCGAAGGACTGCGGGCGCCACCCGATGCGCTGGAACAGCTGGCCGCGATGGAGCTGATCGAAGTGGTGGGGGGCAGCGCCGATGCGGTGCCGGTCGCTGGCCTCAGCAATGGTCGCGAACAGGACCCGGCGCTGTATCAGCAGCTGTACGAGGCGATGAGCGAAGCCGTGCGGCGCCACCTCGGGCTGAAGGGCTACTTCATGCAGTTGAAGATCGAGCGCTGCACCGATGCCTTGGCCCTGGAGCGCCTGTGCCCGGAACTGCTGGCGGCGGTAGGCAAGGCACGCAGCCCGGCACTGGCACAGCGCTGGTGGCAGGAAACGCAGGCATCGCTGGCAGCCGGCGATCGCGGAGTCGTGCAGGCCTGACGCAGCGCGTAGAGTGGATGGTTTCATTCCCATCAGGAGCCTCTCGTGCAGGACGACCACGACGACACCGACACCCCCGGCTGGGACGCGATCAATGCGGCGTTGGCGCCGCTGTACGCGGGCCAGGAGCCCCTGCATTTCGGAACGGCATTGCCGTACACGCTGGGCGGCCAGGATCCCCTCGATGGCATCAGTGTCTACCGCGCGGAGGCGCCGGTACCGCACTGGCACTACATCACCTATGGCCTGTCCGAGCTGTACGCCAAGGAGAGCAGTGACGCCGAAGCAAGTGGCTACGGATTCGAGCTGACCTTCCGTCTGGCAGCAGGCGAGGGCGTGCACGCCGAACAGGCACCGCCGACATGGCCGATGAACCTGCTGCAGAACCTGGCGCGCTACGTGTTCGGCAGCGGCAACGTGTTCGAGGACGGCCACCACCTTGACGCGAACGGCCCGATTGCCCTCGAGTCCGACACCCGCCTGCGCCATCTGGCTTTCATCGCCGACCCGCAATTGCCGGCGCGCGAGACCGCCAACGGCCGCCTGCAGTTCCTGCAGCTGGTCGGGCTGACGGATGGGGAAATGGCTGCAGTGAAACGCTGGTCGACCCGCGGGGTGCTGCACGTGCTGGAGCCGGCGATGCCCCTGTGGATCACCGATCTGCATCGGGCCGACCTGCTGGATGATCCGGCACTGGCGGCGCAGGTGCAGGCGGGCAGTGCGCGGGAGGGTTCCAGCACCGGCATGTTGTTCATTGAAACGCTGGACTGGCGACAGGTCTCGGGCGTGACCACGCTGGTGCTCGGCGCCGGCCAGGTGCCGAGCGTGCGCGAGCTGCTGCCGCTGCGCCTGCACCATGGCGCATCACTGGTGCTGGTCAGCCGTGAGCGCCAATGGGAGTTCACCCCGGCTGCGGGCGGCGGCGCCAACGACGTCGATGCCGACAGCGCGCGCTGGGCATTGGATGCACAGGGGGTCCAGGCATGGCAGGACGTGCGTGCCGAGCGCGGGATCTACCCGCTGGGCGGCCAGCTGCAGGTGGAGGTGGTGCCGACGCTGCTGCGTGACGCCAAGGGTGCCGTGATCCGCGAGATCGGTTGAACGGTGGACGCAGGTGCCGGCGATGCCCGGCGCGGGGCCGGGACGCCGGATCGGAGCCGCCTGCTCTGCCGGCGGCTCCGTTGTGCGGTCAGGCCAGGCCTTCGGCCTTCAGTGCGGCCTGCACGCCGGCATCGGCGTCCATGCGCGCCTTGTAGGCGGCCAAATGATCCAGCCCCGCCAGGTCGACCTTGGCGCCGGCTGCCCAGCGCAGGGTGATGTAGAAGTACGGATCGGCGAAGCTGCGGAATCCGGCCAGCCACGGCTTGTCCGCCAGCTGCCGGTCGGCCGTCTCGAACAGGCCACGCAGGCGCTTGCGGGCGGCCGCGCGGATCGCGTCGTACTGGCTCTCATCGCCGATGAACTTGCCCGGTGCGAACAGCGGCGAGAACGCCGGGTGCACATCGGAGTTGACGAAGGCCAGCCAGCGGGTGGCCTCGGCACGCTGGCGCGGGCTGCCGTCGCCGGCCAGGCCGGCCTGCGGGAAGCGGTCGGCGATGTAGCCCATGATGGCCGCGTTCTGCAGCAGGATGAAGTCGCCATCGACCAGCGCCGGAACCGAGCCGGCCGGGTTGATCTTGAGGAATTCCGGCCCCTTCAGGGTGTCCTTGTCGAGCAGTTCGACCTCGAACGGCTGGCCGGTCCACTGCAGGGCGATGTGGTCGGCGGTGGAGCAGGCACCGGGCTTGCTGTACAGCTTCATGGGAACTCCAGGCGGGGTGTGCGGGAATCGCCCACTATCCCAGAGCCTGCCGGCGCGCGGCAACGCTGCCGCTGGCAACAGTTCGTTACGACTGCCGGGGCTTGAGGTTCTGCACCTTATAGAAGGTGTGATCACCGATGGTGGCCACCTGGTAGGCATTGCGCCAGTTCGGGCTGGCGATGGCCAGGGCGGCGAAATGGCTGGCACCGGGGACGATCTCGCGGCGCTCGCCGGCCGGCAGCGCCCAGTTGCGCTCCGCATCGAAGGCCACGCTCATGGCCTCGCTCCAGGCCGCGTCGTTGCCCAGCTGGGTGCCGGGGGAGACGATGGTCGGGGCGAACTGCTTGCGTGCGGTCACCACCTGGCACATCGAGTCGCCCCACAGGCCGCTGTCGAGGCGGCGCAGTGCCACTTCGGCCACGGCCTGCTGGCCGCGCAGGGTCTGGTCGCGGGCTTCCAGGTACACGGTGGTGCTCAAACACAATGAATCAGCCGCCGGCTGGGGCAGCAACTGCGACAGCCAGAGAATCCAGGCCAGTTTCATATAACTCCTTGCTCCGTATGGGCCGCACCACGGGGTTCCGGCCGAAGAGAGGGCAGGAGGCGGGGTACGACTTGGCGTCATGGGGAGGCGGCCATCGGGGCCGCCCCGTGGGCGGCCCGGGAAAAGAGGATCGATGAACGATCCGGGAGGGCCGCACCGGCTCACCGGAAACTGGGTGGTGAGCGGAAAGTTGGCGCAAGGTAGGGGGGGCTGGCCGAACGCATCATGAATCGCCCGGCTTGACATTCAGCTTTGAGGTGGGTGACGGAAATCACAGTCCCGCCGCCCATTCAGGTCTGGATCAAAGGGCGGCCGCCACCCGGCTGCCCTGATCGATGGCGCGTTTGGCGTCCAGTTCGGCGGCCACATCGGCACCGCCGATCAGCTGTGCGCTGATGCCCGCCGCCTGCAGTTCGGCCTGCAGCGCGCGGTTCGGTTCCTGCCCTGCACAGATCACCACATGATCCACCGGCAGCAGCTGTTCGCTGCCTTCCACGCGGATGCGCAGCCCCTGGTCGTCCACGCCGAGATACTCGACGCCGCCCAGCATCCGCACGCCCTTGGCCTTCAGCGTGGCGCGATGGATCCAACCGGTGGTCTTGCCCAGGCGCGCACCCGGCTTGCCGGGGCTGCGCTGCAGCAGCCACAGCCGGCGTGGCGAAGCGTCCACCTGCGGGCGGGCCAGCGAGCCGCGGGCCTCGAAGGTGGCGTCCACCCCCCATTCGGCCATCCAGCGCTGCGGGTCCAGCGACGGCGATGGGCCCTCGTGGCTGAGGAATTCCCCGACATCGAAGCCGATGCCGCCGGCACCGATGATGGCCGCGCTGGCGCCCACCTCGACCCGGCCCTGCAGCACGTCCAGGTAGCTGACGACCTTGGCGTGGTCCGCGCCGGGGAAGTCGACCCGGCGCGGCGTGATGCCGGTCGCCAGCACGACCTCGTCGAAGCCGGCCAGGTGGGTCGCATCTGCCCGGGTACCCAGGCGCAGCTGCACGCCGGTGTCCTGCAGCTTGTGGCGGAAATAGCGCAGCGTCTCGTGGAACTCTTCCTTGCCCGGGATGCGCTTGGCCACATTGAACTGGCCGCCGATCTCGTCGCTGGCGTCGAACAGGGTGACCTGGTGACCGCGCTCGGCGGCCACCGTGGCGCAGGCCAGGCCGGCCGGGCCCGCGCCCACCACCGCCACCCGCTTCGGTGTGGACGTCGGGCTGTAGACCAGTTCGGTTTCGTGCGCGGCCCGCGGATTGACCAGGCAACTGGCCAGCTTGTTCTCGAAGACGTGATCCAGGCATGCCTGGTTGCAGGCGATGCACGTGTTGATCGTGTCGGCACGGCCGGCGCGCGCCTTGTTCGGCCATTGCGGGTCGGCCAGCAGCGGGCGCGCAAGCGACACCATGTCCGCACCGCCGTCGGCGAGAATGCGCTCGGCAACCTCGGGCATGTTGATGCGGTTGGTCGCCACCAGCGGCACCGCCACATGCGGCTTCAGCTTGGCGGTGACCCCGGCGAAGGCGGCGCGGGGCACCGAGGTGGCGATGGTGGGAATGCGCGCCTCGTGCCAGCCGATGCCGGAATTGATGATCGTCGCGCCCGCGGCCTCGATGGCCTGCGCCTGCTGCACGATTTCCTCCCAGTTGCTGCCGTCCTCAACCAGATCCACCAGTGACAGCCGGTAGATGATGATGAAATCCGGGCCGCAAGCTTCGCGGATGCGGCGCACGATCTCCACCGCGAAGCGCATGCGCTGGGAGGCATCACCGCCCCAGCGGTCTGTACGCGTGTTGGTGCGGGGGGCGATGAACTCGTTGATGAGGTATCCCTCCGAGCCCATCACTTCGACACCGTCGTAGCCGGCTTCGCGTGCCAGCCTAGCGCTGCGCGCGTAATCGGCGATGTGCCGTTCGACGCCGCTGGCCGACAGTGCGCGCGGGGTGAACGGATTGATCGGCGCCTTGAGCTTCGAGGGCGCCACCGACAGGGGGTGGTAGGCATAGCGGCCGGCGTGCAGCAGCTGCAGACAGATCTTCGCGCCATGCTGGTGGGCGGCGGCCGTCAGTTGCCGGTGCGGACGCACTTCCCAGGGCCAGGACAGCTTGCCGCCGAAGGGTTTGAGCCAGCCGACCACGTTGGGGGCGAAGCCGCCGGTGACGATCAGGCCGACGCCGCCTTCGGCGCGCTCGGCGAAGTAGGCGGCCAGGCGCGGGAAATCGCGCGCGCGATCTTCCAGCCCGGTGTGCATCGAACCCATCAGCACCCGGTTGCGCAGCTGGGTGAAGCCCAGATCGAGCGGGGCGAACAGGTGGGGATAGGCGCTTTCGTTGGCTGGCGACATGGTCAATACGCTTGCGTACGGAAGCGCGAAGCGTGCCGCGAAACGGCGGTCGGGGCAAGGGGCGGGCGATTTGGTAGCGCCGGGCCATGCCCGGCGATGCGGCTACCCGTGGCCGCGCTGCGCGCTCGCCGGGCGTGGCCCGGCGCCATCTGCCGGCAGGGGCCGGCCGATGCCGAACCAGCCCAGCGTCACCCCGCACAGCGGGCCGATCAGCAGCGCAAAGGCCAGGGTGCCGACGCCCACGTTGCCTCCCAGCCACCAGCCCAGCAGCAGGACGCTGCCTTCGATCAGGCTGCGCACCTTCCAGATCGGCCAGCCGGTGCGGGCATGCAGGCCGGTCATCAGCCCGTCGCGCGGGCCGGGGCCGAGCCGCGCGCCGATGTACAGGCCGGTGGCCAGTGCCACCAGCAGCATGCCGGCACCGAACATCGCCGCCTGCCAGACCAGGCCGACAGCCGGCGGCAACAGCCACAGGCCGAACTGCGCGGACGGACCGATCAGCAGCACGTTGAGCACGGTGCCTACGCCCGGCTTCTGCCGCAGGGGCCACCACAGCAGCAGGACCAGCGCGCCGATCACGTTCGTGGCCAGGCCGAAGGACAGCGGGGTCTGCGCCGCGACGCCCTGTGACAGCACGTCCCAGGGCGCGACACCGATCGCGGCACGGATCATCAGCGAGGCGCCGAAGCCGTACAGGAACAGGCCGACGATCAGTTGCAGCAGGCGCAGGGGCAGGGCAGTGGGCATGGGAGCGCTCGGGGGGAGGGAATCTGTCTCCACCGTAATCCCGAATCGCCAGCTCCCATAGATACAGATCCGGGTGAATCCCGCGCCACAGCGCGCGCGTCAGTCGTCCCAGCCTGCCAGTGCCAGCTTGCCCAGCGTGCGGCCGCTGGCCAGCCGCTCATGCGCCGCCTGCAGGTTGGCGGCATTGATCGTGCCGAGTGTCTCGCTGAGCGTGCCACGCAGCTGGCCTGCATCGATCATGCTCGCGGCGCGGCTCAGGATGCGGTGCTGCTCGATGCGGTCGGCGGTATCGAAGCGCGATCGCGCGAACATGAATTCCCAGTGGATGCCGATGCATTTGGCCTTGTACGGGTCGCCGATGCGCAGCGCGCCACGGGGTTCGACGATCAGCCCGACGTGCCCCTGCGGCGCCAGCAGCTGGCCCAGTTCATCCCAGTAGTGATCGGTGTCGGCCAGGTTGAGCGCGATCTGCACGGCGCTGATGCCCAACGCCTGCAGCTGCGGCTGCAGCGGCTGGCGATGGTCGATCACGTGATGGGCGCCCATCTGCCGGCACCAGTCGGCCGACCGCTCGCGGGAGGCGGTGGCAATGACCGTGAAGCCGGCATGGTGGGCCAGCTGGATGGCCATCGAACCGACGCCGCCGGCGCCGCCGATCACCAACAGGTGCTGCCCGGCGTGGCGGCGGTCATCCAGATGCAGCGGCATGCGCTCGAACAGCAGCTCCCATGCGGTCAGCGTGGTCAGCGGCAGCGCCGCTGCCTCGGCAAAATCCAGCGTGGTGGGCTTGCGTGCGACCAGCCGCTCATCCACCAGCTGATACTGGGCATTGCAGCCGGAGCGGGTGACATCGCCGGCGTAGTAGACCTCGTCGCCGGAGGCGAACAGGCGTGCGTCCTCGCCGATGGCCTCGACCACGCCCGCTGCATCCCAGCCGAGCACCCGCGGCGTGTCCAGCGTGGCCGGATCGGTGGCGGCACGCTGCTTGCCGTCGACCGGATTGATCGAAACCGCCTGCACGCGGACCAGCAGATCGCGGCCGGCTGGCGGCAGCGGCGGCGGCAGCCGGAGATCCTGCAGGGCGGGGGCGGATTCACGACTCAGGGCGACGGCTTTCATCTCGGCTCCGGCTCGGTTTCCCTTTTCATCATAAGGTTCCTCACGTTTCCGGGGGCGCGCTGAATCTCCTTCGCCGCGCGTTCCGCAGAATGTCGCCTGCGTTGCCTAAACACCGTCAAACCCTTATGGGGTGAGGGTCTTGCGGATTTTCATCATCCTGTATAGGGTTTCAACGTCGGACCGGTGGCCGGTCGGGCGCAACACTTCACATGTTACGGGACTGTTAACATGGCCTTCACCCGCCTGAGCATAATGTTCGCGGCGGTGGCGTGCTGAATCGGCTGTCTGAACATCGACGCAGTAGTGCTGGCCCATGCCTCTACCGGTTTCATACCCCCGAAATAGGAGCTGTACTCAATGAACAAGAAGATCCTTACTGCCGCGCTGCTGGGTGGTCTGGCTTTCGCCCAGGCTGCTTCTGCGCAGGAGTTCGATGACCGCTGGTACCTGACCGGTTCGGCCGGCTTCAACTTCCAGGACAGCGACCGTCTGACCAACGACGCTCCGTTCGTGACCCTGGGCCTGGGTAAGTTCATCAGCCCGAACTGGTCGCTGGACGGTGAGCTGAACTACCAGAACCCGAACTTCGACAGCAATCAGGACCTGAACTGGTCGCAGTACGGCATCTCGCTGGACCTGCGTCGCCACTTCATCAAGGAAGGCCGCGGCTGGAACCCGTACATCGTCGGTGGCCTGGGCTACCAGAAGTCGGAAGAAGAGTACCCGGCCAACAGCCTGAATGGTCCGCGTGAGCGCAAGGACGGCAACGTTGCCGCCAAGCTCGGCGTCGGCCTGCAGACCACCTTCGACAAGCGCGTTGCTGTCCGCGCCGAAGTGGCCTACCGCGCTGACTTCGACGACAAGAGCTACCACGCTGCCAGCGAAGACTGGTTCGGCGACGTGCTGGCTTCGGTCGGCGTCGTGATCCCGCTGGGCCCGGCTCCGGTCGCGGCTGCTCCGGCTCCGGCTCCGGTTGCCCCGAGCTGCGCCGACCTGGATGACGACGGTGACGGCGTCAACAACTGCGACGACAAGTGCCCGAACTCGCAGCCGGGTCAGACCATCGGTCCGGACGGTTGCCCGGTGCCGGTCTCGATCGACCTGAAGGGCGTGAACTTCGACTTCGACAAGTCGAACCTGCGTCCGGACGCCGTGGCCATCCTGAGCGAAGCCACCGAGATCCTGAAGCGTTACCCGGATCTGCGCGTTGAAGTCGCCGGTCACACCGACTCGAAGGGTACCGACGCTTACAACCAGAAGCTGTCGGAGCGCCGCGCCACCGCGGTGTACAACTACCTGACCAAGAACGGCGTGGACGCTTCGCGTCTGGTCGGCCCGATCGGCTACGGCGAGAGCCGTCCGATTGCTCCGAACACCAACCCGGATGGTTCGGACAATCCGGAAGGTCGCGCCAAGAACCGTCGTACCGAGCTGAACGTCCAGAACTAAGTTCTGACGTTTCGCCCGCAAGACACAGCAGGACCCGGCTTCGGCCGGGTCTTGTTGTTTCTGCGGCGGGAAAAGCCGGAACGGGCCTCCGTGGACCAACCGTTTGTCGGCTTTTTGTCCAAAAAACCAATGAGTTGGCGCATTCATTGAAAGTGGCGCTTGAAAGCTGTCGCCGCATTGCTACACTCGCCGCGTCACCTTCCTTCCGTGGATGCCTCTCATGCTGCGCTCTGCATCGGCCGCCGTCCTGGCGCTGGCCCTGGTTCCTGCCGCTCACGCTGCGGTCGATTGCTCGGTCAATACCAGCGCTTCGCCGCTGCCGCTGCCGGCCACGACCATCGCGCCGGTGGCCGACGAGCTGTACATCCGTGGCAACCAGCTGGGCATGCCGGCCGGTGTGCTGAGCAGCAGCTACGATCCTTCGCAGTCGCTGGACCAGGTGCTGCAGCGCCTGCGCATCGACGGCTGCCAGAACATCGCCAAGGCGATTCCGAGCGCGCCGGCGGTGAAGCCGAACGATCCGGCGGCGTACAAGCCGCAGACCGAATTCGACAATACGCCGTGGCGCTTCGACATGAGCCAGAACGGCAAGCGCATGACCGCCGAGGAATTCGATGCCTGGATGAAGGCGCGTGGCGTCCGCGTGGTCAAGGCGCGCCCGGCACCGGTGGCCACCCCGGCCGCGGCCGAAGTTCCGGCTGAGACCAAGCCGGTCGATAAGAAGTAACCGTCGCGGGGAGCAGAGGCTTGCGTACGCGCCGCCCACCTGCCGCCCCCGCCGCCCGCTCCCACGTCCTGCGTGGGCGCGCGGATCCGGATGCATCCAAGGGTGTGCGCCATGGCCTGGCGCGTGTGCTCTCCAAGGCCGGCGTGTGCTCGCGCAGCGAAGCCGCGCGCTGGATCGCCGAGGGCCGCGTGCGCGTCTCCGGCCGTATCGTCCGTGACCCGGAGTTTCCGATCGGCAGCCCGGCACCTCCCATCGAGGTCGATGGCCTGCCGCTGGCGCCGCCGCAGCGGCTTTACCTGATGCTCAACAAGCCGCGCGGGGTGGTGACCACCGCGCAGGACGAGCGCGGTCGTGACACCGTATACCGCTGCTTCGACGGCGCCGGCCTGCCCTGGATCGCGCCGGTCGGCCGGCTGGACAAGGCCAGTGAGGGCCTGTTGCTGTTCAGCAACGATCCGCAGTGGGCGGCGCGCCTGACCGATCCGCAGACCGGGCCGGACAAGACCTACCACGTGCAGATCGATCGCCTGCCCGATGCGGCCACGCTGGCGGCGCTGCAGGCCGGGGTGGACGACGAGGGTGAATTCCTGGCCGCCCGGGCCGTGCGCGTGCTGCGCAGCGGTGACAAGACCGCGTGGCTGGAGGTGGTCCTCGACGAGGGCCGCAACCGCCACATCCGCCGCCTGCTGGCGGCCTTCGACCTGCAGGTGCTGCGCCTGGTCCGGGTCGCGATCGGCGAACTGGCGCTCGACGATCTCGGCAAGGGCCAGTGGCGGATGCTGGAGGTCAATGACCAGCAGCGGCTGGGGGCCGCTGCACCGGGCTGAGCGTCATGCCCGCGGCCGGCGGATGCCGGTCACCGTTCCAGGCGTAGGGGGCGCCTGGTTGTCGAAATCCCGAACGGAGCCTGCCCATGTACCACTCGTCCCTCAACCGAACCCTGCGCTGTGCCGGCCTGCTGCTGCCGATCGCGCTGCTGGCCGCCTGCGGTGGCCACAAGAAAATGGCCAAGACGGAAACGCCTGCCGAAACCCCGGTGGTGGAAGTGAAAACCCCGGAACTGGATGGTCGCGGCAGTTACCGCTTCCTGATGAGCGACGGCGACAGGAAGATGACCGCCGACGAGTTCGATGCATGGATGAAGGCCAATGGCATCCGCGTCGCCCGTGGCAATGCCCAGGACGCTGCCGCCAAGCCGGTCGTGGTGGCCAGCAAGGATGAGCCGAAGGACAAGAAGAAAAAGAAATGACGCGCATTGCGCGTCATTCCGGTAGCGCCGGGCCGTGCCCGGCGAGCGCATGGCGCGGCTGTCGGGAAACCGCCGGGCATGGCCCGGCGCTGCCCCTCGGGGCGATCAACCCTTGATCACGCCCAGCTCGACGCCGATGCGGGAGAAGGCGTCGATCGCGCGGTCCAGCTGCTCGCGGCTGTGCGCGGCGCTGATCTGGGTGCGGATACGTGCCTGTCCCTTGGGCACCACCGGGAAGAAGAAGCCGATCGCATAGATGCCTTCCTCTAGCAGGCGCTCGGCGAACTTCTGCGCCAACGGTGCGTCGTACAGCATCACCGGGCTGATCGGATGCACGCCCGGCTTCACGTCGAAGCCGGCGGCGGTCATCTTCCCGCGGAAGTACGCGGTGTTCTCGGCCAACCGGTCGCGCAGGTCGTCGGCGGCAGCCAGCATCTCGAAGGCCTTGATGCCGGCGGCGACCACATGCGGCGGCAGCGAGTTGGAGAACAGGTACGGGCGCGAGCGCTGGCGCAGCAGTTCAATCACTTCGGCGCTGGCGCAGGTGAAGCCACCCAGTGCGCCCCCCATGGCCTTGCCCAGAGTGCCGGTGATGATGTCGATCTTTTCCAGCACACCCTTCACTTCGGCCGAGCCACGACCGGTGGCGCCCAGGAAACCCGTGGCATGGCATTCGTCGATGTGCACCAGCGCGTTGTACTTCTTCGCGAGCGCGGTGATCTCGTCCAGCGGTGCAATGAAGCCGTCCATCGAGAACACGCCGTCGGTGGTGATCAGCTTGGTCCTGCAACCGGCGGCGTCGGCGGCCTGCAGCTGCGCTTCCAGGTCGGCCATGTCGCAGTTGGCGTAGCGGAAGCGCTTGGCCTTGCACAGGCGCACACCGTCGATGATCGATGCGTGGTTCAGTGCGTCCGAGATGATCGCATCGTTCTCGCCGAGCAGCGGCTCGAACAGGCCGCCGTTGGCATCGAAGCAGGCCGCATACAGGATGGTGTCCTGCTTGCCGAAGAAATCGGCGATCTGTTTCTCGAGCTGCTTGTGCAGGTCCTGGGTGCCGCAGATGAAGCGCACCGAGGCCATGCCGAAGCCGTGGGTATCCAGAGCATCCTTGGCGGCCTGGATCAGGTCGGGATGATCGGCCAGGCCCAGGTAGTTGTTGGCGCAGAAGTTCAGCACCTTGCGGCCATCGGCCAGCGTGATCTCGGCCGATTGCGGACTGGTGATGATCCGCTCGGACTTGAACAGGCCCTGGGCGCGGATGGCGTCCAGTTCCTCGGCATAGTGGCGGGTCAGGGCGGAGGAGGCGTCGGTCATGGCGTGGGCACGGCTCAGCACGGGAAACCGACGATTCTACCGGGCATCGATGGCTGGCGACCGACGACAGGCAGGCCCCGCCATGGCCGGCACATGTTGCAATGCAATAGCAAACGGGTTAAAAAATCGTGAACCGGCCCGTTCTGGCTCCGGTTCCCGCAACTGCCCTGCACGCCACCGCCCCCCACCGGAGACGACCATGAAGCACGCTCGTGCCTGCCTCGCCCTTGCCGCCGCCCTGACCCTGGCCCCGTTTGCCGCCAGCGCTCAGGACAGCGAATCGCCGTACAGCTGGAACGTTACCGCCGTGTCGGATTACCTGTTCCGTGGTGTGTCGCAGACCGATGAGGATCCCACCCTGCAGGCCGGTTTCACCTATACCAGCCCGGTTGGCCTGTATGCCGGTGTCTGGGGATCGGGCGTGGACTTCGGTCCGGGCGACCCGAGCGTTGAAGTGGATTACCAGATCGGCTACGGCGTCGACGCCACCGAGCGCGTGAACTTCGATGTGCTGCTGAACCGCTACACCTACCCCGGCGCCAGCGAGCTGAACTACAACGAGCTGATCACCACCACCACGCTGGATGACACCTACAAGCTGACGGTGGCCTACAGCAACGACGTGTGGAACAGCAGCACCGATGGCTGGTATTACGCGCTGGGCGGCGAGTGGGGCCTGCCGCAGGATTTCACGCTGAGCGCCAGCGTCGGCCGCAGCACCTTCGAAAAGGGTATTGCCAAGGATTACACCGACTGGAACGTTGGCGTGGCCCGTACCTGGGGTCTGTTCACCCTCGGCCTGGGCTACTACGGCACCGACGGCAACGGCCGCGACAACAGCGGCAAGCTGGCCGACAACCGGGTGGTGTTCACGGTGGCGGTAGGCCAGTAAGCGGCGCATGACATCAAACGAAAAAGGCACCCCTGGAGGTGCCTTTTTCGTGTCTGGCGTCGGGCACTCTGTGGGCCGGCCAACGGCGCGGGGACAAAGTGAGATGCGGGGGAATCAGGCGGTCGCGCCGGAGGCGCGAGTGATCAATTCCAGCTCAGTACCACCTTGCCGGCCTTGCCTTCTTCCATCAGGTCGAAGCCCTTCTGGAAGTCGTCGATCGGCAGCTGGTGGGTCATCACCTTGCCGAGCGGGAAACCGGACAGCACCAGCTGCGTCATCTTGTACCAGGTCTCGTACATCTTGCGGCCGTAGATGCCCTGCACGGTCAGGCCCTTGAAGATGATCTTGTCCCAGTCGCAGCCGGCACCCTTGGGCATGATGCCGAGCATGGCGATCTTGCCGCCGTGGTACATGCAGTCGAGCATGTCGTTGAAGGCGCGCGGATTGCCGCTCATTTCCAGGCCCACGTCGAAGCCCTCCATGTGCAGTTCCTTCATCACGTCCTTCAGCGAGGTGTTGGTGACATTGACCACGCGCGTCGCGCCCATGTCGGCGGCCAGCTTAAGGCGGAAGTCGTTGACGTCGGTCACCACCACGTTGCGCGCACCGATGTGCTTGCAGATGCCCGCAGCGATGATGCCGATCGGGCCGGCGCCGGTGATCAGCACGTCCTCGCCGATCACGTCGAACTCCAGCGCGCAGTGCGCGGCGTTGCCGTACGGGTCGAAGAAGGCCGCCAGTTCGGACGGAATCTGGTCGGGGATCGGCCACAGGTTGCTGGCGGGCATCACCATGTACTCGGCGAAGGCGCCATTGACGTTCACGCCGATGCCGACGGTGTTCGGGCACAGGTGCGGGCGGCCGCCACGGCAGTTGCGGCAGTGGCCGCAGACGATGTGGCCTTCGGCCGAGACGCGCTGGCCAACCTCATAGCCGGTCACCGCCGAGCCAAGCGCGGCGATGCGACCGACGAATTCGTGGCCGATGGTCAGGCCCGGCTTGATGGTGCGCTGGCTCCACTCGTCCCACAGGTAGATGTGCAGGTCGGTACCGCAGATGGCGGTCTTTTCCAGCTTGATCAGGACCTCGTTCGGGCCCGGGGTCGGCACCGGGACCTCTTCGAGCCAGATGCCCTTGGCCGCTTCGCGCTTGACCAGGGCCTTCATCGTTTGCTGCGCCATCGGGGTGGAACTCATCAGGGGGAAAGCGCGGATTATAGAGGTCTGCGCGGAATTCCAATGTTGCGCTGCGGGCGCGCTGGCGGAACGAAAGGCGTGCGCCGGCGGGCGTTTCGAACGTGACCGGCGTGCTCGCCGGGCATGGCCCGGCGCTGCCGGGAAATCGGGCGGCTCGCGCTCGCGGGGCATGGTCCCGCGCCATCGGGAAATCGTGCGGGTAGCGCCGGGCCATGCCCGGCGGGCCCGCGGCCATGACTTCCGGGGTTCGGGACAGGGCAGGGGGGCGGGCTACAATCGAAGGTTCCACTACCAGGGGCCGCTCCATGCGCTCGAACCTGCTTGCATTCTCCGTCGTCGCCAGCCTTGGGCTGGTCCAGGTCGCCCATGCCGCCGAAGGCATGTGGGTACCGCAGCAGCTGCCGGAGATCGCCGGCCCGCTGCAGAAGGCCGGCCTGAAACTGTCGCCGGAACAGCTGTCCGACCTGACCGGCGACCCGATGGGCGCGGTGGTGGCGCTGGGCGGCTGCACCGCCAGCTTCGTTTCCCCGCAGGGCCTGGTGGTCACCAACCACCATTGTGCCTACGGCGCGATCCAGCTCAACTCCACCGCCGAGAAGAACCTGATCAAGGAGGGTTTCAACGCGCCGACCCTGAAGGACGAACTCAGCGCCGGTCCCAACGCCCGCGTGTTCGTGCTGGACCGGATCACCGACGTCACCGACCAGGCCAAGGCCGCCATCGCCGCCGCCGGCAAGGACCCGCTGGCCCGCACCCGTGCGCTGGAAGCGTTCGACAAGGCCCAGACCGCCGCCTGTGAAGCCGACGCCGGTTTCCGCTGCCGTCTGTACAGCTTCTCCGGCGGCAATACCTACCGCCTGTTCCGCAACATGGAAATCAAGGACGTGCGCCTGGTCTATGCGCCCCCGGGCAGCGTCGGCAAGTTCGGCGGCGACGTCGACAACTGGATGTGGCCGCGCCACACCGGCGACTTCTCGTTCTATCGCGCCTACGTGGGCAAGGATGGCAAGCCGGCCGCGTTCTCGGCCGACAATGTGCCGTACCAGCCGAAGCACTTCCTGAAGTTCGCCGACCAGCCGCTGGGCGCGGACGACTTCGTGATGGTGGCCGGCTACCCGGGCCGCACCAACCGCTATGCGCTGGCCGGCGAATTCAATGAAACCGCCGAGTTCACCTACCCGACCATCGCCCGCCATTACAACGAAGTGCTGGCGCTGATCGACAAGGCCGGCAAGGCCGACGCCGACGTCAAGGTCAAGTACGCCAACACGGCGGCCAGCATGAACAACGTGGCCAAGAACTACGTCGGCCAGCTGGAAGGCTTCAAGCGCATCGACGCGGCCGGGCAGAAGCGGGCCGAAGAGGCCGCCGTGCTGGCCTGGCTGAAGCAGCAGGGCGCAGCCGGCAAGCCGGCCCTGGCCGCACACGCCCAGTTGCTCAAGCACCTGGATACCAGCAAGAGTACCCGCGAGCGCGATCTGTTCGTCGGCCAGTTCAACAACACCTCGGCCGTGGGCGCCGCGCTGTCGCTGTACCGTCTGTCGATCGAACGCGCCAAGCCGGACGCCGAGCGTGAAGCCGGTTACCAGGAGCGCGATCTGCCGACCCTGGAAGGCAATCTGCGCCAGATGGACCGTCGCTACGTCGCCGGCATGGACCAGCAGCTGCAGCAGTACTGGCTGGACCAGTACGTCGCGCTGCCGGCGGCACAGCGCAACAACGAGGTTCTCAACCAGTGGCTGGGCGGCAGCGATGCCGGGGCCGTCAACGGCCTGGTGAAGAAGCTGGCCGGCACAGGACTGGGCAGCCTCGATGCACGCCTGAAGTGGTTCAAGGCCGACCGTGCTGCCTTCGAGGCCAGCACCGATCCGGCCATCCAGTACGCCGTGGCCGTGATGCCGGCCCTGCTGAAGCAGGAAGAACAGAGGAAGATCCGCGAAGGTGAATCGCTGACGGCCCGTCCGCTGTACCTGCAGGCGGTGGCGGACTACAAGAAGAGCAAGGGCGAGTTCGTCTATCCCGATGCCAACCTGTCGCTGCGCATCACCTTCGGCAATGTCATGGGCTATGGCAAGGACGGTGTCCAGTACACCCCGTTCACCACGCTGGAAGGCGTCGCGGCGAAGGAAACCGGCGTCGATCCGTTCGACTCGCCGAAGGCCCTGCTGGATGCGGTCAAGGCCAAGCGGTATGGCGGCCTGGAGGACAAGCGGATCGGCTCGGTGCCGGTGAACTTCCTGTCCAACCTGGACATCACCGGTGGCAACTCCGGTTCGCCGGTGCTCGATGCGCACGGCAAGCTGGTCGGCCTGGCCTTCGACGGCAACTGGGAATCGGTCAGCTCCAACTGGGTATTCGACCCGGTGATGACCCGCATGATCGCGGTGGACAGCCGCTACATGCAGTGGATCATGCAGGAAGTGGCCCCCGCGCCGCAGCTGCTGAAGGAATTGAACCTGGCGCAGTAAGGTTCATGCTGGCGCCGCCGGGCCATGCCCGGCGGAATCCGTCTGCAATCCCGAAACCCCGCGATCCCCGTCGCGGGGTTTTTTCATGTCCCGACCGGTGCGATGCGCCGAACAGGTATCATCCCTGTTCCGCGTACTTCACAGGATGTGAACGAAACGCGGCCATCTCCTCCCCCCAGGACTCCTTGCACGCATGCGCATCCTGCTTGCCCGCCACGGTGAAACCCCGTGGAACGCCGAAGGCCGCTACCAGGGCCAGATCGACATCCCGCTTTCGCCCATCGGCGAAGCCCAGGCCCAGGCGCTGGGCGCCCGCCTGGCATCCGTGGACATCACCCGTGCGGTGGCCTCGCCGCTGTCGCGCGCGCAGCGCACCGCCCAGCTGGCCCTCGGCGCCGACCGTGCCGGCACGCTGCAGACCGAACCGGATCTGCAGGAAATCGCCCATGGCGAGTGGGAAGGCCTGCTGGCCAGCGAGATCAACGAGAAGGACCCGTCGCGGTTGAAGGCGTGGCGTGAGGAACCCGATACCGTGCTGATGCCGGGCGGCGAGTCGCTGCGTCTGGTGCTCGAGCGCAGCTGGCGCGGCCTGGCACGCGCCAGCGAGGGCCTCGGGGAGCACGACACGCTGCTGGTGGTCGCACACGATGCCGTCAACCGGGTGATCCTGTGCAGGGTGCTGGGCCTGCCGCTGTCGCGGCTGTGGACCTTCCGCCAGGCACCGACCACGTTGAACCTGCTTGAAGGTCCGGACCTGGAGAGCCTGGAGGTCGTGCGCCTCAACGACTGCGCCCACCACACCCCGTTCTTCGGCGAAGCCAAGCACCGCGCCCTCTGATCCCTGTCCACATCGAACCACCCTGCTTCTGCTGGAACCGCTGCCGTGACGAACCTGCCGACCACCCTGGCCGAATGGCTGGATTACATTGAACGCCAGCACCCGGCGACGATCGACATGGGCCTGGAGCGCGTCCGCGCCGTGGCCACGAGGATGGGACTGGGCGCGCCGGCCAAGCGCACCATCGTGGTCGGTGGGACCAACGGCAAGGGCTCCACGGTCGCCTTCATCGAGGCCATCGGCCGCGCTGCAGGCTGGAAGGTGGGGGCCTACACGTCGCCGCACCTGCTGCGCTACAACGAACGCGTGCGCATCGATGGGCAGGATGCGGAGGATGCCGCTCTGGTGGCGGCATTCAACGCCGTCGAAGCTGCGCGTGGCGACATCACCCTGACCTACTTCGAGTACGGCACGCTGGCCGCCCTGCAGCTGTTCGCGGGGGCGGCGCTGGATCTGGCGGTACTGGAAGTCGGGCTGGGCGGGCGTCTGGATGCGGTCAACATCGTCGACGCCGACGTGGCCGTGATCACCACGGTGGACATCGACCATGCCGAGTGGCTGGGCGAGGACCGTGAAGCGATCGGTGCGGAAAAGGCCGGCATCATCCGCGGCTGGAAACCGGTGATCCTGGGCGAGACCGACCCGCCGTCGAGCGTGCTGGCACGGGCCTATCTGCTGGGCGCGAACGCCATCCGCGGCGGCAGCGACTACTTCTACGAGCCGATCGATGCCCAGCGCTGGCGCTGGCGCGATGTCGGCCTGCGCATGGAACTGCCGACCCCCGCGCTGGCCGGTCCGATCCAGCTGGCCAATGCGGGTGCGGCCATTGCCGCGCTGCGCGCGCTGGACCGGCCGCTGCCACGCGCGGCGTGGGCGGCTGGCATCGCCGCCGCCCGCATCAACGGCCGCCTGCAGGCATTCGATCGTGATGGCGTGCAGGTGCGGGTCGATGTGGGTCACAACCCGCAGGCGGCTGGCCAGCTGGCACGCGCGCTGAAGGCCGAAGCTGTCCCGGGCCGGACCCTGGCGGTCTATGCCGCGTTGCAGGACAAGGATGCGGAAGGCGTGGTGCAGGCGCTGCAGGATGTGGTGGACGAGTGGACGCTGGCCGGCCTGGAAGGTCCGCGCGGACAGAGTGCGCAGCAGCTGCAGGCACGCCTGCACGGCACCGCTGCGGTTACCGCACGGCTGGTCGGCACTGTCGAGCAGGCACTGACGCAGGTGCTGGCACAGGCCCAGCCAGGCGACCGCGTACTGGTATTCGGTTCGTTCCACACGGCCGCTGCGGCCCTGCAGTGGTTGCAGCCCGCGCCCTGATCCACGTTCAGCCAACGCCGACGCCGTCCGGTCCGGCACCCGTATAATCGACCGCAACCCCCGGACAGTTGCCTGCCTCACGTGGATACGCCTCTGAAACAGCGATTGATTGGTGCCATCGTGCTGGTGGCACTCGCCGTGATCTTCCTGCCGATGCTGGTGAAGGGGCCGGCGCCGGACAGTGGCGTCGCCAGTGTGCCGATCGCAGCGCCCAATGCGCCCGCCGACGGCCAGTTCGAGACCCGTGAGCTGCCGCTGGTCGCCCCGGCCGGGGGGGCCACCGGCCTGCAGAGTGGCCAGGCCGCACCGCTGCAGGACGCAGCCGCGCCCGCCACGCCGCCGACCGTGGACACCTCGCCGGCGGTGGCTGCCGGCAACTATGCGGTGACATTCGGCGCCTATGGCAGCAAGGCCGACGCCGATGCGGTGATCGCCTATCTGAAGCGTTCGCAGCTGCCGGGCTTTGCCGAGGCGGCGACCATCAACGGCCGGCAGGCGTGGCGCGTGCGCGTCGGACCGTATGCCGATCGCGCCCAGGCCGAGGCGGCCCGCCTGCAGGCGGTGAAGATCCGCTCCGACGTCCATGCCGAGGTGATCACGCTGGATGCGCCCGCAGCTGCGGCTGCACCGGCCGCCGCTGCTGCGGCGCCGGCGGCACCGTCGGCCAGCACCCCGGCGGCGGCGTCCACGCCGTCGGCCACGGGCAACCCGGTGCGCAGCGAGAGCCTGCCGCCCAGCACGCCGGTCGCCAAGCCTGAAGCACCGAAGGCAACGGCGACGCCGGAGGCGACGAAGCCGGTCGCCAAGCCCGAGCCGAAGCCGCAACCGCAAACCCCGGCCGCGCCGGCGGCGGGCGGTGTTGGTTTCGCGGTCCAGCTGGGGGCGTTCGGCCAGGCCAACGACGCCAACGCGCTGCGCGACAAGGTGCGCGCTGCCGGATTCAGTGCCTTCGTCGAGCAGGTCCGCACCGAAAAGGGCACCCTGCATCGCGTGCGCGTCGGGCCGGTGGCCAACCGCGCCGATGCCGAGCAGCTGAAGGCCCAGGTGGCGGCCAAGGTCGGCGTGGCCGGCATGGTCCGACCGCACCCGTGATCACGCGCGCTGTCCGCCGCTGTCGTCGGCAGGAGCGGGCAGCGTGATCGACATCGTGCTGGGCGTGCTGATCGGTGCGTCGGTGCTGTTCGGCTTCATCCGCGGTTTCGTCGGCACGGTGGTCGCGCTGGTGTCCTGGCTGCTGGCCGGCTGGATGGCGTTCACCTTCGGCAATGAGGCATCGCACTGGTGGGCGGCGCCGCAGCCACCCGGCACGGGTCACTATCTGGCCGGCTATCTGGGGGTGTTCGTGCTCACCGTGGTGGCGGTCGGGCTGGTCGGGCTGTTGCTGAAGGCAGCGATCAAACTGACTCTGCTGGGCGGCGTGGATCGCCTGCTGGGCGGTGCCCTGGGCCTGGTCCGCGGCCTGTTCTTCGCCAGCGTGCTGTTGCTGCTGGCCGGTTTCACCGCGTTGCCGGCTGAGCCGGCATGGCAGCAGTCGCAGGTGCGGCCGTTGCTGCAGCCGGCGGTGGCCTGGATGCAGGCCCAGCTGCCGCAGCTGGACGGCATGCTGCCACAGGCGCTGCCGCTGGACGGCCTGCTGCCGGGGGCACTGCCCTTGCCCCTGCTCGAGAATGCCCCCACCTCCTCGCAGGTATTGGGCAAGCCGGCGCCGACAGGCGATAATGGCGTTCTCAACGAGGTAGTGGCGGGCGGCGGATGGCCGCGGCCCGTGGACGTGGAGCGGGAGCCCCGGCCGGCCCCCACACTGCCCAGCAACATCGAGCCGGCGCCCGCGCGTCCGGCCCGGCCCGCGCCTGCCGCGGGCGGGACCCCAGGCCAGGCACGGCCACCTTCCTTGTAACTGGGCACAGCCCAGCGGAGACCTCGCACCATGTGTGGCATCGTCGGAATCGTCGGCAACCAGAACGTCGCCGGGCAGTTGTATGACGGCTTGACCGTCCTCCAGCATCGCGGCCAGGACGCGGCAGGCATCGCCACCGCCAACGGCAGCCGCCTGCGGGTGCAGAAGGCCAACGGCCTGGTCCGCGACGTGTTCGACGCACGCACCATGTCCACCCTGGAGGGCAGCGTCGGTATCGCCCACGTGCGGTATCCCACGGCCGGTTCGGAAGGCATGGACGAGGCGCAGCCGTTCTACGTCAATTCGCCGTATGGCATCGCCCTGGCGCACAACGGCAACCTCATCAACACCGAGGCTCTGCGCCAGCAGGTGTTCGAGCAGGACCGCCGCAACGTCAACACCGATTCGGACAGCGAAGTGCTGCTGAACGTGTTCGCCTACGAACTGGAACAGCAGCGCCAGCTCAGTCCGGAAGCCGCCATCCGCGCGGTGGCCGGGGTGCATCGTCGCTGCAAGGGCGGCTACGCGGTGGTCAGCGTGGTGCTGGGCCTGGGACTGGTTGCCTTCCGCGATCCGCATGGCATCCGTCCGCTGGTGCTGGGCAAGCGCAGCCATGCCGAGGGCGACGAGTACATCGTCGCTTCCGAATCGGCCGCACTGGACGTGCTCGGCTTCCAGCGCGTGCGCGACGTGCAGCCGGGCGAAGCGCTGGTCATCACCGCGCGTGGCGAGCTGTTCTCGGAAATCTGCGCCGAACCGGCCGAGCATACGCCGTGCATCTTCGAGTACGTGTACTTCGCCCGCCCGGATTCGATGATCGACAATGTCTCGGTGCACAAGGCGCGCATGCGCATGGGCATCAAGCTGGGCGAGAAGATCCTGCGCCTGCGCCCGGACCACGACATCGACACCATCATCCCGATTCCGGACACCTCGCGCGATGCGGCGCTGGAAATCTCCAATGTGCTCGGGGTGAAGTACCGCGAAGGCTTCATCAAGAACCGCTATATCGGCCGCACCTTCATCATGCCGGGGCAGGGTGAGCGGGTGAAGTCGGTGCGGCGCAAGCTCAACCCGATCCACCTGGAGTTCCGCAACCGGGTGGTGCTGCTGGTGGACGACTCGATCGTGCGTGGCACCACCAGCCAGCAGATCGTGCAGATGGCCCGTGATGCGGGCGCACGCAAGGTCTACCTGGCCAGTGCCGCGCCGCCGGTGCGCTTCCCGAACATCTACGGCATCGACATGCCGGCCGCCGAAGAACTGGTCGCGCACAACCGCAGCGTTGAAGAAATCGAGGCCCACCTGGGCTGCGACTGGCTGATCTACCAGGATCTGGAAGACATGGAAGCGGCCGTGAGCGAGGGCAACCCCGCACTGCGCAACTTCGACTCGTCCTGCTTCAACGGCCACTATCCCACCGGCATCGAACCGGGCTACTTCGAGCGCATCCAGCAGCTGCGTTCGGACGACGCCAAGCACAAGCGCCGCGCCTGAGGCCAAGGGCGTGGTCGAGCTGGCCGACGTCGGTGGCGACCTGCTGCGTGCCGCGCAGCAGTGCCTTGCAGAAGCCGATCCGCTGCGCAAGGTGGCCTTGACCCAGGCCCATGCCGCGGCATTCCGCGCGGGGCGGCTGAAGGTGGCGGTGGATGCGCCGCCACCGGAGCCGATCCGGATGCCGGGCAGGCCGGACCGCCTGGTACTGGTCCATCCGCGCGAGGTGCCGCGGCGTGGCCTCGGTGGCGTGGAAGGGCGCGCCGCCTTCATCCATGCCATCGCCCACATCGAACTCAATGCGATCGATCTGGCCTGGGATGCCGTGTATCGCTTCCGCGGCCTGCCCGCAGCCTTCCATGCCGACTGGGTCAGTTGTGCCGATGACGAGTCGCGGCATTTCATGCTGTTGCGTGAGCGCCTGCTGGCACATGGCCACGACTACGCCGACTTCCCTGCGCATAACGGCCTGTGGGAGATGTGCGAGAAGACCGCACATGACGGCCTGGCACGCATGGCGCTGGTGCCCCGCGTACTGGAAGCGCGTGGCCTGGACGTGACACCGGGCATGATCGACAAGCTGCGCAACGTCGGCGATGGCGAGACCGCGGATGTGCTGGAGATCATTCTGCGCGAGGAAGTGGCGCACGTCGCCGCAGGTTCGCGCTGGTATCGGTGGTACTGCGAACGTGCCGGCGTCGAACCGCGCGCACGCTTCAAGGCACTGCTGGTCGAGTTCGCAGGCGGTTACCTGCACGGTCCGTTCAACCTGGAAGCCCGCCTGCTGGCCGGTTTCGATGCCGACGAACTGGCCAACCTGGTCGAACAGGCCGGCTGACCGGCAACGCGGGAGCCCAGTCCCGCCCTGCGCGGGTGCGTCTCATGTGTTCGGCAGCACCACCCGCTTGCCATCCACGGTGGGGCGGTTGATGTAGAACAGGCCGGGACCGGGTCGATACGGCAGCTCGCTCACGCCGGCATCGGCCGCATAGGTCAGCGCGGTATCGCCCAGTGCGTCGAAATTCCAGTGTGCCGACTGCATCAGGTAGCGCCTGCGCAGCAGTGCTTCCTGGGCCGGGGTGAGGGCCTGGCCGGCCATCAGCCGGCGCGCGATCGGCAGCAGTGCGTCGGGCAGTTCCCAGCCGGCAACCGCGTTGGCATCTGCGCGCCAGCGTACGCCGGCGGCGATGGCCTGCTGCTGCATCACCTGCAGGGCCACCAGCTGGTAACGCCAGTCGATGCGCCGACGCAGCACCACTGCCGCGGTGACGTACAACGCCGGCGACAGCAGCACGCTGCGGCTGCCGGCGCGACGTTGCTGCTGCCACTGGTGCCAGACATCGACCCACACTTCCTTTTCGCCCAGCCCGAGCTGCTGCCGCCAGCGTTCGGCATCCGCCTGCGCCTCGGCGTACACCGTCGTGGCCTGAAGCTGTGCCAGCGGGGGGACCTGGTAGTCGGCCACGCCTGGCCGGCGCAGCTGCTGCCGGCGTGGGCGACTGAGCAGCTTCGGTCCTTCCTCTGTCTGGTTGTAGCCACCGCCGATGTTGGCGTGCACGCCGGGCAGTGCGATCTCCATGTGCGCTGCGGCCACCCGCGTGAGCGGGTAGTGCTGGCGATGTTCGTCGCGCGCGACCAGCTGCACGACACGTCCGGCGATGTCGGCGGCGAGGGCGACGCGTGGTCGCTCATCGGCTCTTCCCCCGCTTACGGCGACGACCGTGTCGAACAGGCCGATGAAGCGCAGCAGCGGCCGTGCCGGCGCGAAGCCGGCGGCGCACACCAGCCCCGCGTCCTGCAGCAGTTGCTGCCAGCGGGCCGTATCCCAGGCCTGCAAGCGGTTGGCGGCATCGCGCGCCGCCGCCGCCCCGCGCGAGTATCCGAACAGATCCAGCTGCACGCCCTGCACGGGCCTGTGCCAGCGCGCGGACACGCTGGTCAATGCTGCCGGCAACAGCTCGTTGAGCGCGCGCTCGACCTTGGCACGCACACCGCTGGCGCCGATGCCGAAGGCCAGTCCCAGCAGATCGTCTTCGGCATCATCGCGGGTGCCCACCCCTTCCACGTAGATGGCCAGCGAGGGGAACGGCAGCGTCTCCTGGCGGCTGTCCGGATACAACCGGTGCAGCCGTGCGACGTTGGTCAGGCCATTGTCGTAGCTGCTGGTCAACCGGCTCTGATAGGTCGAATCATCGTCGGCGCGCAGCACGGCAGGGCGGGGTTGCGGCACCTGGACGTGTCCGCGCGCCAGGTTGTGCGCGTTGTTGCGGGTGCCATCGAAGAACAGACCAATCCGCAGCACGGCGGCATCGTCATGGGTGTCCTGCGCTGGTGCCATGTGCATTCCCCGTCGTGGCTACGTCACGGTAGCGCGAAAGCGGTGTGTTGGCGAAGTGTAGCGACGCTGTTGACCTGACTGAACGCAGATGCGGTCGATCACAGATCCAGATTCTCATTCCCACCGCCTATTGAATTCACACGACCTGCGCAGGCCAGATGGCCGGACCCGACACAACGGGTCGTGCTGCATCACTGCTGTTCACTTCATTCAAGGAGCGACGAAATGATGTCCAGATCGATTGGCAAGACGGCGGGTGGCCTGTTGCTGGGAATGTCGGTGGTTGCGGCCGCCGGTGCTGCACCGTTGTTCGAGCCGGTGACGGTACTCAGTCGTGCATCGGCAAGCAGTGAACCTGCGCTGGGCCGGTTGCTGGCGACGCCGTCCACGGCCGCCGTGCAGGAGGTGCGGGTCGATGCCGCTGCCACCGCGCAGCCGCAGCTGGAGTTCGAGCTGCTTGGCCAGCGGGTGCAGGCGGTACGCAGCAAGGTCGAAACGCTGCCCGACGGCGGCTCTGTCTGGTACGGCCAGCTCCGCTCCGCGTCGGGCAGGCTGCAGGCGGCCACCTCCAATGGACAGGATGACCCTGGCAATTCGGTGATCCTGGTCCGCTCCGGCGACACGCTGACCGGCTCGATCCGCAAGGACGGCAAACTCTACCGGTTGCGTCCGCTCGGCAACCGCCACGTCCTGGTGGAAGTGGATGAATCGCGGATGCCGGCCGACCACCCGGCCGACTACAACCAGTTGCCGAAGATTCCGCTGCCGGCCGATGACCGCATCGGCATTGCCCAGGCGTCTTCGGGAACGCCGGCGACCATCCGCGTACTGGTGGTGGCCACCAATGCCGCCGTCGCCGCCTATGGCGGCAACATGCAGTCGCTGGTGCAGCTGGCGGTCGCCGAGTCGAACCAGGGCTACACCAACAGCAATGTCGGCCTGACGCTGCAGCTGGCCCGCTACGAGACCACCAGTTACAGCGAATCCGGCGACTTCAATACCGATCTGGCACGTTTCCGCGGCACCAGCGACGGCTACATGGACAGCATCCACAGCAGCCGCAATACCTACACGGCCGATGTCGGCGTGCTGCTGATCAACAACGCGTCGTACTGCGGCCTGGCCTCGGGCATCGGCTCAAGCGCATCCACCGCGTTCGCGGCGGTGTACTGGGATTGCGCGACCGGCTACTACTCGTTCGCCCACGAGATCGGCCACCTGCAGAGCGCGCGGCACGATCTCGCCAACGATCCGAGCACGTCGCCGTACGCCTATGGCCATGGCTATCGCTATGAGCCGTCCAGCGGTACCGGCTGGCGCACCATCATGGCGTACAACTGCACCCGCAGCTGCCCGCGCCTGAATTACTGGTCCAATCCGAACATCAGCTACAACGGCATCCCGATGGGCACTGCCAGCACCGCCGACAACCAGCGCGTGCTGGTCAATACCAAGCACACCATCGCCGGCTTCCGGTAACCGGCACCCGGGGCGCACGACCCGGGGTCGTGCGCTGCCGTGGATGGACGGGCCTCAGGTCAGCGAATCCAGCGTCCAGCCCTCTGGGGTCACGCGCAGTACCGAGCCCTGCTCGTACCAGTCACCCAGAACGATGCGGGTGCAGCTGCGTCCGCCGGCCTGCAGCGCATGGATTGCGGGGCGGTGGGTGTGGCCGTGGATCATGGTGTCCACGCCGTGACGGATGAAGGTGGCCTCCACTTCGGCCGGGGCCACGTCGGTCACTGTCTCGAACTGCGCGCGATCGCCCTGTTTCATTTCCGACTGCCGTGCCTGGCTCGCTTCACGGGCCTTCTGTGCGAAGGCAATGCGTGCGGCCAGCGGTTGCGAGAGGAACTGCGCCTGGAATGCCGGATCGCGCGTCTGCGCGCGGAACTGCTGGTAGGGAATGTCGTCGGTGCACAGCAGATCGCCGTGCTGCAGCAGCACCGCACGGCCGTACAGCTCGATCACGCACGGGTCGGGCAGGATGCGCAGACCGGCACGGCGTGCGTAGTCTTCGCCAAGCAGGAAATCGCGGTTGCCGCGGATGAAGTACACCGGCACGCCGCTGTCGGCGAGCGTCCTCAACGCGTCCGCCACCGCATCGGCGGCGGGTGAGGGCGTGTCGTCGCCGATCCAGGCCTCGAACAGATCGCCCAGGATGTACAGCGCGTCCGCGCCGGGCGCCTGTTCGCGCAGGAAACGCAGGAACAGGTCGGTGATTTCCGGACGGCTCGGGTCCAGGTGCAGGTCGGAAATGAACAGCGTGGTCATGCCTGCATTCTAGGTCATCCCGGATACCGGTAGCGCCGGGCCGTGGCCCGCCAGCGCGGCGGCGGTGGCCCTCACACCGGCAGCGGCAGCCAGGCCAGGCTGGCCGACGCCAGCAGTGCGGCGATGCCGGTGGCGGCCAGCACATCGCTGGGGTAATGCAGGCCCAGCACGACCCGCGACAGGCCCACGCCGAGGGTGAACGGCACCAGCAGCGGCGCCAGCCAGGGGTAATAGGCCAACGCCACGATGGTGAACGACACCGCGTGCAGGGTATGCCCGGACGGGAAACTGAACTCGTCCAGCGGGGCCACCCAGGCCCGGATGCGCAGATCCGCGGCATACGGGCGGGGGCGCCGGGTCCAGCGCTTGAGGCCCTTGTACAGCAGCAGCGCGGCCAGGCCGGTGGCGGCCATGTGCACCGATGCGCGCAGCCCGTCGAAGCCATCGATCGCCACCAGCACACCCATCAGCACGTACCAGAACACGCCGTCGCCGAGCCGGCTGATGATCGAGAACAGACGGCGCACGCGGCGGCGCCGGCAATAGTGGTTCGCCCGCCGGCACAGGCGTGTTTCGCTGCCGCGCAGCAGTTCAAGCGGCGTGGTGCGCATGGCCAGTCCTCCGGGTGTTCGCCAGCTCGGCCAGCAGCGCATCGAACTCGGCCACCACCTGCTGCGGATGCAGCCGCTTCATCGCCCGTGCGGCCTGGCTGCCCAGTTCGCGGCGCAGCGTGTCATCGCTGGCCAGCTGCACGGCCGCTTCGACGAATTGCTCGTCGTTGTCCACGGCGGCACCGTTCTCGCCGTTGCGCAGGTACTCACGCGCCGCGCCGTAATCGAAGGCCACCGTGGCCAGGCCGCTGGCCATGCTTTCCAGGGTCACGTTGCCGAAGGTCTCGCTGCGGCTGGGGAACAGGAACAGATCGCCGCTGGCGAAATGGCGGGCCAGCGCTTCGCCGCGCTGGATGCCGCAGAAGATGAAGTCGGGGTTCTCATGCGCCAGCTTCTCCCGTGCGGGCCCGTCGCCGACCCAGACGAAGCGTGCCTTCGGCCGTATCTGCTGCAGGCGGCGGAACGCCTTCACGGCCAGTCCGAGGTTCTTCTCGGCGGCGATGCGGCCAACGTAGATCGCTGCCAGGCCGTTGCCGTCGATGCCCCATTCCTCGCGCAGGGTGGGGTCACGCCGGCCCGGGTCGAACTGCTGGCTGTCGACCGCGCGGGCCAGCAGCCGGACGCGCTCGAAGCCCTGTTCGGCAAGGAACTGTTGGAGCTCGCGGGTGGGCACGAGGGTGGCGTCGGCCTGGTTGTGGAAGCGGCGCATCCAGCGCATCGCAGCGGCCTGCAGCCAGGCGACCCCGTAGTCCGGCAGATACTCGTCGAAGCGGGTGTGAAAGCCACTGGCTACCGGGATGCCGAGGCGCCGCGCGGTACGCAGCGCCGACCAGCCCAGCGGGCCTTCGGTAGCGACATAGATCGCATCCGGGCGCTGCTGCTGCCAGTGGCGACCGAGCCGGATCGGGGCCGGCAGGCCGAACCGCAACCCGGGATAGCGGGGCAGGGCGGCGCCGGGCACCAGCAGGGTACCGGGAGCGGAATCCAGCGCTTCACTGGCCTGGCGTGGCCGGATCAGGTCGATCTCGTGCCCGGCCGTCCGCAGGCCCTGTTCCAGTCCCTGCACGGTCAGTGCGACGCCGTTGACTTCCGGCGGATACGTCTCGGTGACGATGGCATAGCGCATGGCGGGCCTCCGGTTTCCCGGCATGCTCGGGCCTGGCGATGTAGCCGACATGACGGCTTGGCGACACAGGCATGACAGACGCGCAGGAGTGCCGGCGGCGGGGCCGGGGCCAGAAAAAACCACGGCCCCGAAGGGCCGTGGTCGTGGAGCGTCGCAGTGCGATCGATCAGAAGCGCTGCTGGTACTTCATGTAGATGAAACGACCGATGTCGTAGCCACCGTAGTACGAGAACGCGGAGTTCGGCTTGCTGTACATGATCGGGCCGGACTTCTCGAACACGTTGTTGGCGCCGACGGCGACGGTCGCATCCCACGGCAGGTTGTAGCGGAACTGCACGTCGTGGAAGGTCACCGAACCACGCTCGTTGTAGTTGCGCGAGCCCTTGTACCACGGTGCATACACGCCCGGATCGGAGCACTCGTCCGGATACAGACCGATGTTGGAGCAGGTCTCCTTCACGCCCGAGTAGTAGCGCGCGGTCCAGGTCACGCCGAAGTCACCCAGATCGTAGCCCAGCGCCAGGTTGGAGCGGACGCGGAAGGCGCTGCCGATGCCGTTGGTGACGATCGGAACGATCGAGCTGTCGTTCGAGGTGCGGTAGGTCGCACTGGACACGTAGGTGGTGGCCGAATTCACGTTGAACTTGCCGAACCGGGTGTCCAGACGGTAGCTCACATCCAGGTCGTAACCTTCGGTTTCCATGAAGCCCGCATTGCGGTTGCCGAACTTCAGGTTGGTCACGATGCCCGTCACCGGGTCACGCTGGAAGCGCGTGCAGCGCGAATCGATGCCTGCTTCGTAGCAGTCCTGCAGGATCTGGGTCGGCGTATCGGCAATGATCGTGTTGTCGATGCGGATCTTCCACCAGTCCAGCGAGGCGTTGAAGCCCTGGATGAAGCTCGGGCTCCAGACCAGGCCCAGCGTCTTGCTGGTCGAGGTTTCCGGAGTCAGCAGCGGATTGGAGCCGGAGGTGAACGGCACCGGCGTGGCATCGGTGGAGGTGTTCACCGGAGTGCCGCCCTGGCGCAGCTGGCGGAAGGTATCGGCATTGGCGATGTCGCGGGCGCAACGCGAACGGACTTCGGCGCTGGAGGCCGAGGAACCGAAGCGGGTGTCGCACGGATCGCTGAACTGCGCGAAGGTCTCGGAGCCACCACCGAACAGATCGTTGATGGTCGGGGCGCGGAAGCCCTCCGCCCAGGTGCCACGCACCATCAGCGAGTCGATCGGCTTCCACTTGAAGCCGAACTTGCTGTTGAGGGTGTTGCCGAAGGTGTTGTAGTCCGAGAAACGGGTAGCACCGTTGAAGCTCAGTTCCTTCGCGCCCGGCAGATCGGCCAGCACCGGAACGTTCACTTCCAGGTAGGCTTCATTGACGGTGTAGTCGCCACCGGTCGGGCCAGCCGCGAGGTTGGTGGTGGCGCCGGTCTGGGCCAGGGCATCCGGGGTGTACTTGCCTTCTTCCTTGCGGCTTTCCACGCCGAAGGCGAAGCCGAGGTCACCGGCCGGCAGGGTCACGATGCTGCCCGCGATGCTGGCGAAGAAGTTCTTGGAGGTGGTGCGGCCCTTGGTGATCTCATCCGGGAACAGCCACGCCTGCAGTTCTTCGTTGCCATAGATGCCATCGGCAGCGGTGGTGCCGTACGGAACCAGCGGGTTCCACGGCTTGCAGACGTCGTAGGAGATCGGAGCAGCGGCCGTGCCGCACTGCACCTTGCCGGTGGCGGCGTTGAAGAAGGACGGACCTACGCCGGCCGCGACGCGACCCTTGTGCAGGTTGCCGGTCGCCACCGATTCCAGCTCGTTGCGGTTGTACTGGTAGCCCACTTCCCAGTCGAAGTAACGCTCGCCGATATCGAACGAGCCGTCGAACGACGCCACCGCGCGGTAGGTCTTCAGCTCGCTGGTGGTCACGCGCGGCACTTCCCAGGTGCGGCGGTTCCAGGCCACCGCAGTCGGGGTGGCGAAGCCGTGCTGGTTGCCGAACGGGTTGAAGTAGCTGTCGATCGACATGGAGCCGACACCGGCGGTGCTCGACTGCAGCGGATAGCCCGCGATCTGGCGGGTGGACTCGCGCTGGTTGTAGCCCAGCTCGGTGCGGAAGTTGACGTTGTCGGTGATCTTGAACCGGCCGTCGAAGTAGATCGAGTCGCGCTTGACCGGGTACATCACGTGCATCTGGTCGTTGGCGTTGCTCACGTCACCGGTGAAGGGCGTGGTGCTGGTGAGGTGGTAATTGGCCGGATTGGTCGGGTCCGTGCCACGGTTGAGCGAGTAGCCACAGCCTGCCGGAGGCGTCGCATTGCAGCCGGGACCGCGCACGCCGGTGAACTGGCCGTACTGGCTGATGGTGGTCCAGTTGCTGCTGTCGTTCGGGTGGCGATCGGTCATGCCGTACTGGCTGAAGCCGCGGTCACGTGCCCACACGCCCTTCTCTTCTGCATGCTCGGCCGACAGGGTCAGCGAGATGCGGTCGTTGTTCCAGCCGGCGACCACGTCGAAGCGGTCGCGCGCGCCGTCGCCCTCGCTGTACTGGCCGTGGTAGACGTTGGCGGTCACGCCGGTGACGTTGGAGCGGGTGATGATGTTGACCACGCCAGCCATGGCATCCGAACCATAGATCGCAGAAGCGCCGTCCTTCAGCACCTCGATGCGCTCCACTGCCGACACCGGCAGGGAGGAAACGTCCTGGTAGCCGGACGTGCTGATGCCCAGGCGCTTGCCGTTGACCAGCACCAGCGTGCGCTGCGTGCCCAGGTTGCGCATGTCGATGTAGGTGCCGCCCGCGTTCTCGCCTGCGGTCAGCGCGTTGGCGCGGCTGATTGCCGGGCTGCCCATCGCGGTGACGTTCTGCAGGATGTCGGCAACCGAGCTGAAGCCCTGGCGCTCGATATCGTTGCGGCTGATCGCGAACACCGGCTGGGCGGTTTCCACGTCGACCTGACGGATACGCGAACCGGTGATCTCGATACGGTCCAGGTTGGTCGGCGAAGCAGTGCTTTCGCTCTGGGCGAACGCGGGCAGTGCCGCCAGCGTTGCAGTGGTAGCCAGGGCATAACGGATCGCCTGCCCCAGGGCGGTGGTACGTGAAGTCATACGAGCTCTCTCTCTCAGGTCGTGCAACGGACGCCAAAAAGGGCGTCGAAGAAGCCGGAAGGTCGTGCGACCGGACCAGCAACCCGATAGTAGTCTCGTTGGTTAATGCTGTGTAAAGAGGGTGTGTCGAACAAATTAACGCTTTGTCACAAATCCTCACAAAAAATGAACAAAAGCAATCGCTTACGGTGCCGTCGCGGATGGACCCCCAACGACGGGCTGACGCGATGCAACAGGAAAAGCCGCCAGATTGCGCAAAGTGTCACCGAATGTAACGCCGAGGCGCGCGTATTCAGGCAACGAAGGGACGGAACTGGATGCCGAGGCCGGCGATGCCGTCGGTCTCGCCGATCAGGTCGGCGCGCAGCAGCGGCCGGGCGTCGATGAACGCCTGCGGCACGATCAGCGACAACCGGTTGTCATCGGCGGTCAGTTCCAGCGGCGGCAGCGGAGCGTCCTCATGGGCACGGTTGAGCAGCACCGCCAGGCGCAGCAGCGCGGCCAGCCGCCGCGCGGTCAGCAGCAGGCGCTCGGGCAGGGCGTCGAACGCGGTCTTGCCCACGCTGCGGCGATGGCTGCGGACCAGGGCCGCCAGCATCTGCTGCTCCTGCCGCGAGAAGCCGGCGATGTCCGAGTGTTCCAGCACGTAGCTGCCATGCACGTGATAGCCGCTGTGGGCGATCATCAGCCCCAGCTCATGCAGGCGTGCCGCCCAGCCGAGCATGCGGGCATCGTCAGCGTCGAGCTTCCAGCGTTCCTGTACCTGCTCCAGCAGCGACAGGGCGGTGTCCTGCACGCGGTCGGCCTGGACAGTGTCGATGCCGTAACGGTGGGTGAGCGCAGCGACCGATTCGTCGCGCAGGTCGTTCTCGCCGGCACGGCCGACGATGTCGTAAAGGATGCCTTCGCGCATCGCGGCCTTGCTGACCAGCAGCTTCTGCAGGCCCAATGCCTGGAAGGCCGCCTCCAGCACCAGGATGCCGCCCGCGATGATCGGGCGGCGATCGCTGGACAGGCCCGGCAGCACGATGTCGTCGATCTTCTTGGCCTTGAGCAGCTCGTCGCGCAGCTGTGGCAGGGCTTCGGCGGTGATCGCCCCCTTGCTCAGCTTCATCGTCGCGCAGATCTCGCTGATCGCCTTGTGGGTGCCCGAAGAACCCAGTGCCTCCTGCCAGCCCAGCGCACGGTACTTGCTGGCGAAGGGCTGGAACTCGCGACCGATCTCGGCCAGTGCATCCTTCCAGCGCTTCTTGCTGAGCTTGCCGCCCGGAAAGAAGCGGCGGGTGCTGGCAATGCAGCCGGCCTGCAGGCTCTCGCGCTCGAGGGTCTGCATGCCCATGCCGATGATGAACTCGGTCGAGCCACCGCCGATGTCGATCACCAGCCGGCGCTCGCCCGGTTTGGGCGGCTGGGCATGGGCGACGCCCAGGTAGATCAGGCGCGCCTCCTCGCGGCCGCTCACCACTTCAATGGCATGTCCAAGCGCGGTTTCGGCGGGAACCAGGAACGACTGCGGTGAACGCAGCTGGCGCACGGTATTGGTGGCCAGTGCACGCACGCGGTGCGACGGGACATTGCGGATGCGCTGGCCGAAGCGGGCTAGGCATTCCAGTGCGCGTTGCCGTGCCGCAGCCGACAGGCCCCCCTTGCCATCCAGACCGTCGGCCATGCGCACGGTTTCGCGCAGGCGGTCGATCACCCGCAGCTGGCCGAGCGTGTAGCGCGCGATGACCATGTGGAAACTGTTGGAGCCAAGGTCGATGGCGGCCAGCAGGTCGCCATCCTGCAATGCGGGCGGAGTCGTGGTGGTATGCGGCATGGGCGAATGTTAGCCGAAGGGGCGGTGTGCTCGTCACCGCATGGCCTTCACATTTTGTCGGGGGGGCGTTCGGTAGTGCCGGCCGCTGGCCGGCAAGGTCAACGTCAACGTCAACGTCAAAAGCGGGTTTTCTGAGGGATGGCGGGGTGGGCCCGGATGAGGGGGACGCCGTCAACCCATCCCTGGGGGCTTGGTCGCGGCATCCATGCCGCTCACACCCCCTCAACCGGACCCACCCCGCCTTCGACAGTTGGCCGCGGTCTGCCGGAACGACACGGGGTCGGATCCCGTTGCTGCGCAACGGGCTCTGACCCCGGTGTTCTACATTGGACGCATTGTGCCGACCAAGGCCGGCACCTACCGGGTCAGAGACCCTGCATCAATGCCATCTGCGCCGAATGCGGGGCCTCGTCGTGGGCTGGGGCACGCTTGTGATAGATGCCATCGGCATCCAGTTCCCAGGCGTTGAGGTTGTCATCCAGGTAGTTCTGCAGGACTTCGCGGTAGACCCGCTTGGCCAGCGTCGGATCCAGGATCGGGAAGCAGGTCTCGACCCGCCGCAGCAGGTTGCGCTCCAGCCAGTCGGCGCTCGCGCAGTACAGTTCGGGCGCACCATCGTTGCCGAACCAGTAGACCCGGCTGTGTTCCAGGAAGCGGCCGACGATGGAGCGGACGCGGATGTTGTCGGACACGCCCGGGACGCCGGGACGCAGGGTGCAGGCGCCACGGATGATCAGGTCGATCTGCACTCCGGCCTGCGAGGCGGCGTACAGCGCGCGGATTACCTGGGCCTCGTTGAGGGCGTTCATCTTGGCGATGATGCGTGCCGGGCGGCCGGCGGCCGCGATGCGCGTCTCGCGCTCGATCCGCGCCAGGATGCCGGTATGCAGGGTGAAGGGCGACTGCAGCAGGCGCTTGAGCTTCATCTTCGAGGCCAGCCCGGACAGCTGCTGGAACAGCAGGTGCACATCATTGCCGATGTCCGCATCAGCGGTGATCAGGCTGATGTCGGTGTACGCGCGCGCCGTACCGCTGTGGTAGTTGCCGGTGCCCAGGTGCACGTAACGGCGCAGCTTGCGGCCTTCGCGACGCACGATCAGCAGCATCTTGGCATGGGTCTTGTAGCCGACCACGCCATACACCACCTGTACGCCGGCTTCCTGCAGGCGATCGGCCAGCCCGAGGTTGGCCTCTTCATCGAAGCGTGCGCGCAGCTCGACCACCACGGTCACATCCTTGCCGGCACGTGCAGCCTGGATCAGCGCATCGACGATCAGCGAATCCTTGCCCGTGCGGTACAGGGTCTGCTTGATCGCCAGCACGTTCGGATCCAGCGCCGCCTGGCGGATCAGGTCGAGTACGGCGGCGAACGCATCGAAGGGATGGTGCAGCAGCAGGTCCTGGCGCGCCACGGTCTCGAAGATGCCGTCGGTGTCGCGCAGCGTGCGCGGCGTCATCGGCGGATATTTCAGGTCCGGCTGCGCGATGAGGTCGTACAGCTGGATGATGCGGTTGAGGTTGACCGGGCCGTCGATGCGATACACCGCGTTCTCGGTCAGGCCGAAGTTCTGCAGCAGGGTACGCACGATCTCGCGCGGCATGTCATGGGCGATTTCCAGCCGCACCGCCGGCCGGTAGCCGCGGTCGACCAGTTCATCGCGCAGTGCCAGCGCCAGGTTCTCCACTTCCTCCTCGTCCACCACCAGCTCGGAATTGCGGGTCACGCGGAACTGGTAGGCGCCCTGGACTTCCATGCCCGGGAACAGTTCATCCACGAAGGTGGACAGCACCGAGGACAGGAACACGAAGTTCTGCGAGCCACCGAGTTTTTCCGGCAGCTGGATGATGCGCGGCAGCGAGCGCGGTGCTCGCACGATGGCCAGGTGGCCGGCGCGGCCGAATGCATCGGTGCCCTTCAGCACGACGACGATGTTCAGCGACTTGTTGAGGATCTTCGGGAACGGATGCACCGGATCCAGGCCCAGCGGCGACAGCACCGGCATGATCTCGTTGCGGAAGTAGGCCCGCAGCCAGCGCTTCTGCCGGTGGTTCCACGAATGGCGGCCGAGCACGCCGATGCCGGCATCCATCAGGGCCGGGCGCAGTGTCTCATTCCAGCAGCGGTACTGCTGGTCCACCAGTTCGGCGGCGCGTTCATGGATGGCGTTGAGGATGGCCTGCGGGCTCATCCCGTCCGGAGCCGGCGGCAGGCCGTATTCCTGCGCGTGGCGGACAGCGGCGGCCCGGATCTCGAAGAACTCGTCGAGGTTGGTGCAGGAGATGCACATGAAGCGCAGGCGCTCCAGCAGGGGCACCTGCGGGTCCATGGCCTGGGCCAGCACGCGGAAGTTGAAATCCAGCTGCGACAGTTCGCGGTTGATGTACAGCGCCGGATCGCGCAGCGGATCGTTGTCCGGGCTCACGGGGAGAGGGAGGGATCCGAGGCTGCTCATGGCTTCATTCTTCGACGGAGGTCAGGGGGGCGGACTCGCGCGGGCGCACGTGGTCGGCATCGAAATGACAGGAGAACACCGATCCTTTGCCGACCTCGCTTTCGATCTCCAGCCGCGCATGGTGCAGGCCGAGGATGTGCTTGACGATGGAAAGGCCGAGGCCGGTGCCGCCGCTCTCGCGCGAGCGGCTGCTGGAAACGCGGTAGAAGCGCTCGGTCAGCCGCGGCAGGTGGGTTGCCGGGATGCCATAGCCGGTATCGCGCACGGCCAGCACCGCGCCGTCGCCTTCGCGACGGAACTCTACGGTGATGCGGCCGTCGGCCGGCGTGTAGCGCACTGCATTGGTGACCAGATTGGAGAAGGCGCTGTGCAGCTCCTTGGTCGAGCCCTGCAGGTCGACGCCGGCAAGGTCCTCGATGCTGATCTGGTGGCGACCCTGGCTGTGGGCCTCGGCTTCGCGACGCAGCGTGGCCAGCATCGGCTGCATGGCCACGACTTCCTCCTCGGTGTGCTCCTGCGACTCCAGCCGCGACAGGGTCAGCAGGTCTTCCACCAGCTGGGCCATGCGCTGGCTCTGCTTGCGCATCTCTTCAAGCATCGGGCCGGTGCCGGGGAAATCCTCCGGATCCATCATGTCCAGGTAGCCGTGCACCACGGTGAGAGGGGTGCGCAGCTCATGTGAAACATTGGCGACGAAATCGCGGCGGACCTGCTCCAGGCGCAGCAGCTTGCTGACATCACGGGCGATCAGCAGCCAGTAGTCCGACGAATACGGAATCAGGCGGAGGTTCAGGCGGATCGCTGGATCGACCGGCGAGGGCACGTCCAGGATCGGCTCGGCGTTGCGACCACCGGCCAGCCAGTGGGCCAGCGGCATCGGCTGCAACCGCTCGACAAGGGCCTCGCCCAGGTCGCCCGGGTGGTGCAGGCCAAGCAGGGCGGTGGCCGCTTCGTTGAACCACTGCACGCGCTGGCTGTTGCGGTCGAGCACCACCACTGCGTCGGGCAGCGCGGCGGCCGCGGCGCGGTAGCTGCGCAGCATGTCCAGCAGGCGCCGCTTGCGCACGCGCATTTCGACCTGGTTGCGGTACAGCAGGCGATCCAGTTCATTCCACACGCCCGTGCCTTCGGCGGTATCCCAGCGCTGGCGCGCGGTCAGCCGGCGCAGCACGCTGCGCAACCGCCAGTAATGCCAGGCCAGCGTCGCCAGCGCGCCCAGTGCGACGCACAACCACAGATGGCCCGTGAACCATCCCACCAGTCCGGCGAACAGCAGTACCGCGGCGACGGTAGCCAGCGTCTTCAACCAGGCAGAGCGGATGTGGCGGGGCATTGCGGTCTCGTCGATGAGGTGCGGTGGTTCACTGGAATGAACCAAGGGTTATAGCAGAGTTGCCGGCATCGGCACCCGTGGGTGCGCGATGCCGGCACGACGGGACTCAGGTGGCGGTCGAGAAGCGGTAACCCGCGCCGCGCACGGTCTGCACCATGTTCTCGGCATTGAACGGTTCCAGCGTCTTGCGCAGGCGGCGGATGTGCACGTCGATGGTGCGCTCCTCCACGTACACGCTGCCGCCCCACACGTGGTCGAGCAGCTGGGCGCGGGTGTACACGCGCTCGGGGTGGGTCATGAAGAAGTGCAGCAGGCGGTACTCGGTCGGGCCGATCGGCACCGGCTGTTCGTTGGCGAACACGCGATGCGCGGCACCGTCGATGCGGATCGGACCGACCGCCACGCTGCCGTCCTCGTCGTCTTCGCGGGCGCGGCGCATGACCGCACGGATGCGGGCCAGCAGCTCCCGGGCCGAGAACGGCTTGACCACGTAATCGTCGACGCCGGCTTCCAGGCCGCCGACACGGTCGTTCTCCTCGCCACGCGCGGTCAGCATGATGATGGGCACCTCGCGGGTCAGCGTCTCCTTGCGCCAGCGGCGCGCCAGGTCCAGGCCGCTGGTGCCGGGCAGCATCCAGTCCAGCAGGATCAGGTCGGGAACACGGTCGGCGATCGCGGTCTGGGCTTCGCGGGCATCACCGGCGTGGACCGGCTCGTAGTCACCCTTGCGCAGGGCGAAGGCGACCATTTCGCGGATCGCGGGCTCGTCGTCGACGATCAGGATACGTTTCTGCACGAGGGCACCGTAGGGCTCGGTTACTGGACGGGTGCCAGTAGACTACGGTTTGATGACATGTTTGTGACCATCGGGCCGGAACCGCTCCCGATTGCCACGGACCGGTCATGCAGCGCTCAGCGGCGGTCCAGATCGGGGTCCTGCACGCCCTGCCGGCGCAGCTCCAGCACGGTCGGGGTGATCGATTCGATGCGCGCGTCGACCCGGGCCCGTCCCACGTAGTCCAGTGCGGGATTGCGCTTGAGCGCCTGCAGCTGCATCAGCGCCTGCTCCGGCCGGCCGCTGAGGAAGGCGGCCTCGGCGTAGGCCTCGCTGGCACGGACGCTGTCCCCGGCCAGCTCGCTGGCACGGGCGTAGCGCTGCTGGAACACCGGATCGTTACCACTTTGCGACAGCAGCGGCCGCAGCATGGCCTGCGCGCGCTGCCCCGCCTCGCGGTTGCCCTGTTCGTTGAGGATCTCGGCGTAGGTCAGCGCGACGGGCCGACTGTTGGGATGCTCGCGCAGCAGCTGCTCGAAACGGGCATTGGCCTGCGTGGCCTGGCCCGAGCGCGATTCGGCCTCGGCCAGGGCCAGCGCCACCCACAAGCTGTCCGGATGGGCCTGCAGCAGGCCGTTCAGGGTCTGCCGCGCCTCGCCGGCACCGCTGCGTCCCCCCCGCATCACCGCCAGGGCCTGGCCGTAGCGCTGGGCATCGTTCAATCCACTCTTCTGGCGTTTGCCCAGGTCGGCGTACTCGCGCTCCACCTCGCCGGCGGAGTCGGCACTGAGCACCCGCAACCGTTCACGTGCCCAGTCGAAGTCGCCGCTGGGGCCCCGGCTGAGCTGGCCAACCGGCACCCGCAGCACACTGCTTGGCAGCAGCGGGTTGCTGCCGCGCAGCAGCGGTTCGGACAGGGTCGGGTCGGCCGGGTCCACCCGTTCCCTGCGCTCGCCGCTGGGCGTGGTGGTGGTCAGCAGCACCGTGTCCTTCTTCATCTGCTCGGCGCGGGCCTTCGCTTCGCTGATGCGGGTGATGTTGACCGGGTGCGTGCGCAGGAACTCCGGCACGCTGTAGCCGCCCTCGTTGCCGCGCATGGCCGTCGACATCCGCTCGAAGAAGCCGGCCATCGCGTCCACGTCGTAACCGCTGCGTGACAGGGTGCGTATGCCCAGCCGATCGGCTTCCGATTCGTTGGAGCGGGTGTAGTTGATCTGCCGCTGCTGCATCAGGCCCATGCCCGAGCTGATCGCGGCCATGGTCGCATTGCCTGAAGAGGTGCTGTTGCTGGCCTGTGCCGCCACCACCGCCGCCAGCATGCCCAGCAGGATCGGGATCTGGTCGCGCTGGGCGCGCTCGACCCCGCGCAGCACGTGCTGCTGGGTGACGTGGGCGATTTCGTGTGACAGCACCGCGGCAACCTCGTCCTCGCGTTCGGCCGTCAGCACCAGCCCGGCGTTGACCCCGATGTAGCCGCCCAGGGTCGCGAAGGCGTTGATCTGGCGGTCCTTCATCACGAAGAAGGTGTAGGGCTGGCGCGGCTGGTCGCTGTTGGACCCCAGGCGGGTGCCCATGGTCTGCAGCCAGTCATTGACCAGCGGATCGTCCAGCAGGTAGCCATAGTTGCGCAGCTCGCGCAGCATCATCGCGCCGTACTCGGCCTGGCGGGCCGGGGTCAACAGCTCGCCGGCCGAGGAGCCGATGTCGGGCAGCTTCTCCTGGGCCTGGGCCAGCGGCATGGCCAGGGCGAAGGTGACGGCGGTCGAAAGCAGCAGGGCTCGCAAGCGGGAGGTCCTCGGGCGGGGCGCGCCAAGCGTGGCAGGGCAGGGGGCAACCATTCGTTAATCCACAGTGTTGCGGTGGTAGCGTGGAAATTCCAGCGCACCGGTACCATATGTAGACCGTCGATCCATCGTGGAGTTTCCCGTGACAGCCCAGACCGCCGGCGGTGCCCCCGCCATCACCATCTATTCCACTGCCGTCTGCCCGTACTGCGTGGCCGCCAAGAACTTCCTCAAGAGCAAGGGCCAGCAGTGGACCGAGGTCCGCATCGACCTGGACCCGGCCGAACGCGAGAAGATGATGGCGCTGACCCGCCGCACCAGCGTGCCGCAGATCTTCGTCGGCGACGTCCATGTCGGTGGCTATGACGACATGATGGCGCTGCACCGTGAAGGCAAGCTTGAGCCGCTGCTGGCCGGGCAGGGCCAGGCATGAGCGCGGCCGACGACGGCAGCAAGGACCGCATCGCCGAGTTCACCGCGTTCCGCAAGCGCATGAACGAGCGCATCCTGGGCGAGCCGAACCAGGTGGTGCGCCGGTTCTTCGCGCTGGATACGCAGACCTACCAGGCCGGTGCGCTGGATGTGAAGACCAAGGAGCTGCTGGGGCTGGTGGCCTCGATGGTGCTGCGCTGCGACGACTGCATCAGCTACCACGTGGCCCAGTGCAAGGAGGCCGGGGTGACCCGCGAGGAGTTCTTCGAGACCTTCTCGGTCGGCCTGGTGGTCGGCGGCTCGATCGTGATCCCGCACCTGCGCCGCGCGGTCGATTTCCTCGACCAGCTCGAAGGCGGTGCCGCCGCCCCGGAAGCCCACGAGCACTGAGGGTAACGCCGGGCCATGCCCGGCGAATGACCGGACGCCCACCCGCCGGGCATGGCCCGGCGCTACCGGAATACGCGGGCAATTCTGCCTGAGCCGGGGACTGGGACCATGGTCTATTTGGGACCTCGGCCCCGGCTCAGGCATAATTGCCGGTGAAACTTCCTTTGCGCCGGCGTTTCCGGGCACGTCCGGACGGCGTTTTTTCCCCCTGTTCGGAACATCGATCAATGACGCAGAAAATTACGGTCATCCGCGGCGACGGCATCGGCCCGGAGATCATGGACGCCACCCTGTACGTGCTCGACCAGCTCAATGCCGGCCTGGAGTATGAAGAGGCCGACGCCGGCCTGGCGGCGCTGGAGAAGCACGGCGACCTGATGCCGGCGGTCACCCTGGACTCGATCGCGCGCAACAAGGTTGCCCTGAAGAGCCCGCTGACCACGCCGGTCGGTGGTGGCTTCACCTCGATCAATGTCAGCCTGCGCCGCCATTTCGACCTGTACGCCAACGTGCGTCCGGCCCACACCTTCCCGAACACCAAGTCGCGTTTCGACAACGTCGACCTGATCACCGTGCGTGAGAACACCGAAGGCGCCTACCTGGCCGAAGGCCAGGAAGTGTCGGCCGACGGCGAGACTGCCTTCTCCGGCACCCGCATCACCCGCAAGGGCTCGGAGCGCATCGTGCGCTACGCCTTCGAACTGGCCCGCAGCGTCGGCCGCAAGAAGGTCACCGCCGTGCACAAGGCCAACATCATCAAGTCGACCTCGGGCCTGTTCCTGAACGTCGCCCGTGAAGTGGCCGCGCAGTATCCGGACATCGAGTTCCAGGAAATGATCGTCGACAACACCTGCATGCAGCTGGTGATGCGCCCGGAACAGTTCGATGTGATCGTCACCACCAACCTGTTCGGCGACATCATTTCCGATCTCTGCGCCGGCCTGGTCGGCGGCCTGGGCCTGGCCCCGGGTGCCAACATCGGCAAGGACGCGGCGATCTTCGAAGCGGTGCACGGCACCGCGCCGGACATCGCGGGCCAGGGCAAGGCCAATCCCTGCGCGCTGCTGCTGGCGGCGGCACAGATGCTGGATCATATCGGCCAGCCGCAGAATGCCGAGCGCCTGCGCAAGGCCATCGTGGCGACCATGGAAGCCAAGGACTCGCTGACCGGCGACCTGGGCGGCACCGGCACCACCATGAGCTTCGCCAAGGCCATCGCCACGCGCCTGTAAGCGGTGGCTGGACCTTGTCTGGATTTCCAGCGGGGCGCCTTCGGGCGCCCCGTTGCGTTTGGGTGCCTGCGCATGCTCTGCGCAGCTCATGTGGTGTGGCGGCACCGAAAGTGCGCGCGCTGGTCGGGTACCTTGCCACGCACTACGCTGCCCAGGCCGGCGTGGCAGCGTAGCCACGGGGTCGTAGCGAGGTGATGATGGATTCGGTGTATCTGCTGGTCGCACTTGGAGCGATCGTGGCGGGATTCGTGCAGGGACTGTCCGGCTTTGCGTTCGGAATGGTCGCCATGTCGTTCTGGGCGTGGGGGCTGGAGCCACGCCTGGCGGCTACGCTGTCGGTGTTCGGCGCGCTGGTGGGTCAGCTGGTGGCGGTGTTCACCGTGCGGCGCGGATTCAATCTGCGTCTGCTGCTGCCCTTCGTCTTCGGCGGCCTGGCGGGCATTCCGCTGGGCGTGATGGTATTGCCGCAGCTGGACATGGACTGGTTCAAGGCCCTGCTGGGAGGCTTCCTGGCACTGTGGTGCCCGGTGATGCTGATGGCCCGTTCGCTGCCGCCGATCACCACGGGCGGGCGCATCGGCGACACCGTGGCGGGCATGGCCGGTGGCGTGCTCAGCGGCATCGGCGGCTTCGCAGGTCCCGTGCCCACGTTGTGGAGCACGCTGCGTGGTTTCGGCAAGGAGGAGCAGCGCGCGGTCATCCAGAACTTCAACCTGGCGATGCTGTCGGTCACCATGGCCACCTACGTCGGCAGTGGCCTGGTTACCCGGCAGATGTTGCCGTACTTCGCTGTCGTCGCCCCGGCCATGCTGGTTCCGGCGCTGCTGGGGGCGCGGGTCTACATCGGCATCAGCGAGGCGCGGTTCCGCCAGATCGTATTGAGCCTGCTGACGCTGTCGGGCATCGCGCTGCTCGCCTCGTCGCTGCCGGCCCTGTTGGCGCGCCCGGTTGCCGGCTGAGATTCAGGCCGGCCGGAACATGCGGAAACGCTGCTCGGCACTGACGCGGAAATAGTCGGCCGGTCCACCGCCGCGCAGGATCGGGTCGGCGGCTGCAGTGTCGTAGATGCCATCGACCAGCAGTCGTGCCTCGATATGTACGGCGACCACCTCGCCGAGCACCAGCCAGCCGTTGGTGTCCTGTCCGGCGGCATCGCGCAGGCGGACGATCTGGGTGCAGCGGCATTCCATGCTGACCGGGCTTTCTGCAACACGCGGCGGCTTGACCTGCCCGGAAGCCAACGGCGTCAAGCCGGCCAGCGTGAACTCGTCGACGTCCGGCGCGACCGCCCGGCAGCTCTCGTTCATGGCTTCGGCCAGGTCGAAAGTGGCCAGGTTCCAGACGAACTCGCCCGTCGCTTCGATGTTGTGCAGCGAGTCCTTGCGGCCCTGGCTGGAGAAACCAATGATCGGCGGCGTGTAGTTGAAGGCGTTGAAGAAGCTGTAGGGCGCCAGGTTCAACGCGCCGTCGGCAGCGCAGCTGGAAATCCAGCCGATCGGGCGGGGGCCGATGATGGCGTTGAACGGGTCATGCGGCAGGCGATGGCCGTCAGCGGGGCGATAGCTGTGGAAGAGGGCAGGCATGGCGGGGTCGAAAGGGGGAGGGGAACAGAAAGGGCGCCACGGAGGCGCCCTTTGTCGTTTTCAGCCTGACCGGAATCAGCGCTGCTGGATCTTTGACAGCAGGCGGAGGAACTCGACGTACAGCCAGACCAGGGTCACCATCAGGCCGAATGCGCCATACCACTCCATGTACTTGGGCGCGCGCTGGGCCACACCGCTCTCAATGAAATCGAAATCCAGCACCAGGTTCAGCGCGGCGACCACGACCACGAACAGGCTGAAGGCGATGCCCCAGCCGCTGGAGGAGTGGATCAGCGGGACTTCGATGTTGAAGAACGACAGCACGAACGACGCCAGGTAGAGCAGGGCGATGCCACCGGTGGCGGCGACCACGCCGAGCTTGAAATTCTCGGTGGCCTTGATGACGCCGGTGCGGTAGGCCACCAGCAGGGCAGCCAGCGTGCCGAAGGTCAGCAGTACGGCCTGGAATACGATGCCCGGGAACCGCAGCTCGAACACGGCGGAAATGGCGCCGAGGAACAGGCCTTCCACCAGCGCGTACAGCGGTGCGGTGACCGGCGACCATTGCTTCTTGAACACGGTGACCAGCGCCAGCACCAGGCCGCCGATCGCGCCGCCCATGGCATACAGTTTGGCGGCCGGCAGCACCTGGCCGAAGGCCACGGTCTGGTTCCAGGCGAAGGCTGCGGTCAGCACGGTCAGCAGCAACAGGATGCCGGTCTTGTTGACGGTGCCGTTGAGGGTCATCGCCTGGTCGGGGCGGGTCACCACCGAGCCGTTGGCGAGGTCGAGGAAAGTCGACTCGGAAAGAGCCGGGTTGCCGCTGCGCATGCGCGTTCTCCGTGCGAATGAGGGATCAGGAAGGCCATCCGGCCGACGATGTCGAGCATAGCCGATGGCCACTGCCACTGCCGTGACCGCGCGCCCGGGACAGATCGCTGCGTTGACAGTTCGCCGCGTGCTTGGCGACAATGACCAACTCCCCGGGCCTGGCTCGAGGGGATTGCAAGACCGGGGTATAGCGCAGTCTGGTAGCGCGCCTGCTTTGGGAGCAGGATGTCGGGGGTTCGAATCCCTCTACCCCGACCAATCCCACGCCACGTCGGATTGGACGCCGTTCCGGTTCGGGCGCCCGTAGCTCAACTGGATAGAGCACCGGCCTTCTAAGCCGGCGGTTACAGGTTCGATTCCTGTCGGGCGCGCCATTGGCGAGGCACCGGGACCGCGTCGGCGGATGTGAAGAAAGGCTTGCAAAAGCGTGAGGACTCCACCAGAATATCGGACTCGCTTCGGCGGCCCGAACTTCGGTGACGGTCTCCAGGCAAGGCTTCAAAGCTCCAGCGCCAGCAGCATTGGCGATGAAGCGAATGTTTCAGTGGTGGCTGTAGCTCAGTTGGTTAGAGTACCGGATTGTGATTCCGGTGGTCGGGGGTTCGAATCCCCTCAGCCACCCCACTGATTCAACCGCATCGGCACAGCCGACACGGTGTTGCAATAAACAGAATGCACGCTATAATGTGCGTCTGAGTTTCACGGGCCGTTAGCTCAGTTGGTAGAGCAGTTGACTCTTAATCAATAGGTCCAAGGTTCGAATCCTTGACGGCCCACCAAGACAGAAGCCACCTGGTACCCCAGGTGGCTTTTTTCTTGCCTGCAGGCCGCGCAAAGGGCATGCGAAGCACCTTGGGTCGTGGCACGCATGCATCGATCAACGATGTTGAAAAAAAGCTTGCACCCCGTGTGCGCATCAGGTCATAATTCGCGCCCCGATTTCGGGCTGTTAGCTCAGTTGGTAGAGCAGTTGACTCTTAATCAATAGGTCCAAGGTTCGAATCCTTGACAGCCCACCAGACGAAAGCCACTTGGTCCTCCAGGTGGCTTTTTTCTTGGGTGTTCAGCGGCTGCCGGACGGCTCTGCGAGTGTGCCGATGGACACCACGCGCCTTCCTGCTTCATGCACCAGCAGCGGCAGGGCCCAGCTCAGTACCAGCAGGCTCGGCACCATCACCAGAGGCGATGCCAGCTGCATGAGCGCAGGCACCAGCAGCGCCAGGCGGAACACCGCGGGTGACAGCGTCACCAGGTAGCTGCGCAGCATCCATCGCCGGTGCTGCTCGACGTCGCCACGCCGGATGCTGCGATAGCCGCAGAATGATGTGACCAACCACGCCAGGCCGGTCGCAGCGAACGCCATTTTCAGTGCCAGCCAGCCCTGGGTGGTGGCGATCAGGCCGGCGACAGCGGCGCTCCCCAGCAGGATGCCGGCCAGGTAGATCCGTCCCAGCCAGCGATGCAGCCGGGGACGGTGTCGCCGCAGGGGACCGATGAACTGCGTGGCGCCAGCCAGCATGGCCAGGCTGCCGCCGGCGACATGCAGCCACAGCCAGTTGCGACGCTCCCAGAACATGCCATAGGCCTCTGCGCTGACCTGCCCGTAGCGCTGTGCGGTGACCCACAGGAAGTGCAGCGCTACTGCAAGACCGAGCAGCCAGACGAGTGTGGACCAGCCGGGCATCCGGGCCTGCAGGGGCGTGCGGAGTGGGGTGCGTTCCATCGGGGCAGACCGGGTGGCGGCAACGGCACGAGTCTACGCGCACGTGCTGGCGCCTGCGCGTGGGCGTCCGGACTACGTATTCAGGTTTGTCATGCCTTCCGCTTTGTGCACCCGCCTGCGACAATGACGGCCTGTGCCGGCCACGCGAAAGTGGCGGAATTGGTAGACGCCCTGGATTTAGGTTCCAGTGCCGCAAGGCGTGGGGGTTCGAGTCCCCCCTTTCGCACCAGTGCCGGCCTGCCTCCGCCCCCGCCGGGCGTTCCCGAGGCGCTTGCCCGGCCTGCGCTGGCAGTGCACGCCGAATTGGGCGAAACTAAAGGGCTGCGGCAAGCAGGCGCGTCCCGGACGCCGTCACCTTACAACCGTTTCATCCATCATCGAGCCGGAGGCCAGAGCGCCACCGGTGGCAGGAGTCAACATGCAAGCTTCGATCGAATCCATCGGCAACCTGGAACGCCGCCTGAGCTTCTCGCTGCCGGAAGACCGTCTGCAGAGCCACATCAACGGCCGCCTGGGCGAAATCGCCCGTACCACCCGCATCAAGGGTTTCCGTCCGGGCAAGGTGCCGGCCAAGGTGATCGAGCAGCGCTTCGGCGCGCAGGTCCGTGGCGAGGCGCTGGACGGCCTGCTGCGCGAAACCTTCGACGCGGCCGTGCGCGAGCACGACCTGCGCATCGTCGGCAGCCCGCGCATCGACAAGGGCGACGAGGGTGAGTTCTCCTTCGTGGCCACCGTGGAGGTGGTGCCGGACTTCGGTGACATCGACGTCAGCAAGCTGACCGTGGTGCGCCATACCGCCGAGATCACCGACGCCGACATCGACCAGATGATCGAGAACCTGCAGAACCAGCGCCGCACCTGGGCACCGGTTGCGCGTGGCGCGCAGGATGGCGACCTGGTCGCGGTCGAAACCTGGTCGCAGGCCGGCGAAGAGCGCCTGCCGGCCGAAGGCACCGAGAAGGGTTCGATCGTGCTCGGCCAGGGCATGATGTTCGAGACCATCGAAAAGGGCCTGGTCGGCCTGGCCAAGGGCGAGGAAAAGACGCTGGACGTCGATTTCCCGGCCGACTGGCGCGTGCCGGTGCTGGCCGGCAAGACCGTGCAGGTCACCGTCAAGGTTGCCGAAGTGTCCGAGCCCGTGGTGCCGGCGGTCGATGAGGCCTTCATCAAGAGCTTCGGCGTGAAGGGCGGTGATGTCGAGCAGTTCCGCAGCGACATCCGTGCCAACCTGGAGCGCGAGCTCAAGGGCGCGCTGATGAACCGCCTGCGCCGTGAAGTGGGCGAGCAGCTGATCGCCGCCTATTCCTCGGTGGAAATGCCGCCGCGCCTGGTCGAGAACGAAGCCCGCGCGATGCTGGCCCAGCAGGTCGAGCAGATCCGCCGCAGCGGCCGCAACCCGGGCGAGATCCCGGCCGATGCCCACGAAGGTTTCAAGGACGCCGCCGCCAAGCGCGTGCTGGTCGGCCTGCTGGTCGGCGAAGTGGCGCGCACCAACGATCTGCGCCTGGAGCCCAAGCGCCTGAACGAAACGCTGCGTCTGATCGCCTCGACCTACGAAGAGCCGGAGCAGGTCATTGAGATGTACCGCAACGACCCCCAGCTGATGTCTGGTCTGCAGAACCGTGTGATGGAAGAGCAGGTGATCGACTGGATCGCCGAGCGCGCCCAGCACACCGAAGAGAAGCTGTCGTTCCAGGACGCGATCCGCCAGTAAGTCCGGGCGGATCACCGTATGCCCCGCGTCCCTGCCGGCGCGGGGTTGTTTCCCCCCAAGATAGGTACCTCACGTAATGGACAACCGAACCAAAGCCCTGAACCTGGTTCCGATGGTGGTCGAGCAGACCAGCCGCGGCGAGCGTGCCTACGACATCTATTCGCGCCTGTTGAAGGAGCGCCTGATCTTCCTCGTGGGCCCGATCGACGATCACATGGCCAACGTGGTGGTGGCGCAGTTGCTGTTCCTGGAATCGGAGAACCCGGAGAAGGACATCAACATCTACATCAACTCGCCGGGTGGCGTGGTCACCGCCGGTATGGCGATCTACGACACCATGCAGTACATCAAGCCGAATGTGAGCACCACCTGCATCGGCCAGGCGGCCTCGATGGGTGCCCTCCTGCTGGCTGCAGGTGAAGCCGGCAAGCGCTATGCGCTGCCCAATTCGCGCGTGATGATCCACCAGCCGCTGGGGGGTTACCAGGGCCAGGCGACGGACATCGACATCCACGCGCGCGAGATCCTGACGCTGCGTTCGCGCCTGAATGAGATCCTGGCCCGCCACACCGGCCAGTCGCTGGAAACGATCGCTCGCGATACCGAGCGCGACAACTTCAAGAGTGCGGTCGAAGCGCAGGCCTACGGCCTGGTCGACCAGGTCCTGGAGCGTCGCCCGGATGAGTCGGTCCAGGCGGGTTGAGCCGCCTTCACGGGGCCAGGCAGGCCTCGTTCCTGCAGGGTCGGGCGGGACTGGTGTCCCTCCGGCCCTGTGCTATTCTCGAATCGAACCCCCGTTCAGCGGGTGGGGTAACTGGGTAAGCGAAGCATGAGCGAAGACCGCCAAGGTCGTTCCACGGACACCGGCAAGATCCTCTACTGCTCTTTCTGCGGCAAGAGCCAGCATGAAGTGCGCAAGCTGATTGCGGGTCCGAGCGTGTTCATCTGCGATGAATGCGTGGAGCTGTGCAACGACATCATCCGCGAAGAACTTGAGGAGAAGGCGCAGTCGGCGCGCAGCTCGCTGCCGAAGCCGCGCGAGATCCTCGAGGTCCTCGACCAGTACGTGATCGGCCAGAACCGCGCCAAGCGCACCCTGGCCGTGGCCGTGTACAACCACTACAAGCGCATCGAGAGCCGGCAGAAGAACGACGACGTCGAGCTGGCGAAGTCGAACATCCTGCTGGTCGGTCCGACCGGTTCGGGCAAGACCCTGCTGGCCGAAACCCTGGCCCGCCTGCTCAACGTGCCGTTCACCATGGCCGACGCCACCACGCTGACCGAAGCCGGTTACGTGGGCGAGGACGTGGAGAACATCATCCAGAAGCTGCTGCAGAAGTGCGACTACGACGTCGAGAAGGCGCAGCAGGGCATCGTCTACATCGATGAGATCGACAAGATCTCGCGCAAGAGCGAGAACCCGTCGATCACCCGCGACGTGTCCGGCGAAGGCGTACAGCAGGCCCTGCTGAAGCTGATCGAAGGTACCGTGGCCAGCGTGCCGCCGCAGGGCGGTCGCAAGCATCCGCAGCAGGAGTTCCTGCAGGTGGACACCAAGAACATCCTGTTCATCTGCGGCGGCGCGTTCGCCGGCCTGGACAAGGTGATCCAGGCCCGTTCCACCGACGTGGGCAGCATCGGCTTCGGCGCCAAGGTGAAGAGCGCCGAGCGCAAGCAGGAAGTGGGCAAGCTGCTGGCAGAAGTCGAGCCGGAAGATCTGATCAAGTTCGGCCTGATTCCCGAGTTCGTCGGCCGCCTGCCGGTGGTGGCGACCCTGGAGGAGCTGGACGAGCCGGCCCTGATCAAGATCCTGACCGAACCGAAGAACGCCATCACCAAGCAGTTCAAGAAGCTGTTCGAGATGGAGAACGTCGAACTGGAGTTCCGTCCGGACGCCCTGTCGGCCATCGCCCGCAAGGCGCTCAAGCGCAAGACCGGCGCCCGTGGCCTGCGCACCATCGTCGAATCGGTGCTGCTGGACACCATGTACGACCTGCCTTCGCAGGAAAACGTCAGCAAGGTGGTGGTGGACGAATCGGTGATCGAGCACAAGTCCGAGCCGTACCTGATCTACCAGACCCCGGCGGCCCCTGAACAGAAGGCCGCAGGCGCCGAGTGATTCTTCCAAGTTGTTGATTGGAAAGAATTTTAAAGGAATGCCTTGCATCTGAAAGCCGATGGCCCCATAACGGGGCCATCGGCTTTTTTTGTCTCCGGAAGATGTCCTCCCGGAGGCGGTTTTCCCCTTCCCTGGAGCCCCCATGGCCCGTTCCCCAAGTGAAACCCTCGACCTGCCGGTCCTGCCGCTGCGCGACGTAGTGGTGTTCCCGCACATGGTCATCCCGCTGTTCGTCGGCCGTGACAAGTCCATGCACGCGCTCGAACAGGCAATGGAGGCAGACAAGCGCATCCTGCTGCTCGCGCAGAAGTCCGCCGAGACCGACGACCCGCATGCGGCCGATCTCTACCAGGTCGGTACGCTGGCGCAGGTGCTGCAGCTGCTGAAGCTGCCCGATGGCACGATCAAGGTGCTGGTCGAAGGCCTCTCGCGCGTGCAGGTGAACCATGTCGACGAACGCAACGGTTCGCTGCACGGCCAGGCCGTGGAGATCGACGCTGCGGACGAGCGCGAGCCGCGCGAGATCGAGGCGATCGCCCGCTCGCTGATGTCGCTGTTCGAGCAGTACGTGAAAACCAACCGCAAGCTGCCGCCGGAGCTGCTGCAGACCCTGGCCGGGATCGACGAGCCTGCGCGCCTGGCCGACACCATCGCCGCCCACATCAGCGTGCGCCTGGCCGACAAGCAGCGCCTGCTGGAAACGCTGGCCGTCGGCGAGCGCCTGGAGATGCTGGTCGGCCTGGTTGACGGCGAGATCGACGTGCAGCAGATGGAAAAGCGCATCCGCGGCCGCGTGAAGTCGCAGATGGAGAAGAGCCAGCGCGAGTACTACCTCAACGAACAGATGAAGGCCATCCAGAAGGAACTGGGTGACCTCGACGACGCGCCGGGCGAGCTGGAAGAGCTGGCCCGCAAGATCGCCGAAGCGGGCATGCCGAAGGCCGTGGAAGCCAAGGCGCGCAACGAACTGAACAAGCTCAAGCAGATGTCGCCGATGTCCGCTGAGGCGGCGGTCGTGCGCAATTACCTGGAGTGGCTGCTGGGCGTGCCGTGGAAGAAGCGCACCAAAGTGCGCAAGGACCTGAAGGCTGCGCAGGACACACTCGATGCCGACCATTACGGCCTGGAGAAGGTCAAGGAGCGCATCCTTGAATACCTGGCGGTGCAGTCGCGGGTGAAGCAGATGAAGGGCCCGATCCTGTGCCTGGTCGGGCCGCCGGGCGTGGGCAAGACTTCGCTCGGCCAGTCCATCGCCAAGGCCACCAACCGCAAGTTCGTGCGCATGTCGCTGGGCGGCGTGCGTGATGAGGCCGAGATCCGTGGCCACCGTCGCACCTACGTCGGCTCCATGCCGGGCCGCATCGTGCAGAACCTCAACAAGGTCGGCAGCAAGAACCCGCTGTTCGTGCTCGACGAGATCGACAAGATGTCGATGGACTTCCGTGGTGATCCCTCCTCGGCGCTGCTGGAAGTGCTCGATCCGGAGCAGAACAACGCATTCAACGATCACTACCTGGAAGTGGACCTGGATCTGTCGGAAGTGATGTTCGTGGCCACCTCGAACTCGCTCAACATTCCGGGCCCGCTGCTGGACCGCATGGAAGTGATCCGCATCCCCGGTTACACCGAGGATGAGAAGCTCAACATCGCGACCCGCTACCTGGTGCCCAAGCAGATCAAGGCCAATGGCCTGAAGCCGGAGGAACTGGAGATCGGCAGCGATGCGATCCAGGACATCGTGCGCTACTACACCCGCGAGTCGGGCGTGCGCAATCTGGAGCGCGAGATCGCCAAGATCTGCCGCAAGGTGGTGAAGGAGATCGCGCTGGCAGGCCCGCAGCCGGTGAAGGCCAGGAAGGGCGCGAAGAAGGCCAAGGCGCTGGTCACGGTGACCGGCAAGAACCTGGACAAGTACCTGGGCGTGCGCCGCTTCGATTTTGGTCGCGCCGAGGAAGAAAACGAGATCGGCCTGGTCACCGGCCTGGCCTGGACCGAAGTCGGTGGCGACCTGCTGCAGATCGAATCGACGCTGGTACCGGGCAAGGGCCAGTTGATCCTGACCGGTCAGCTCGGCAACGTGATGAAGGAATCGGCTTCGGCGGCGTTGTCGGTCGTGCGTTCGCGCGCCGATCGTTTCGGCATCGACAGCGACTTCCTGCAGAAGCACGACGTGCACCTGCACGTTCCGGACGGCGCCACGCCGAAGGACGGCCCGAGCGCCGGCGCGGCGATGGTGACGTCCCTGGTCTCGATGCTGACCAGGGTGCCGGTGCGTGCCGATGTGGCGATGACCGGCGAAATCACGCTGCGTGGGCGGGTCACCGCCATCGGTGGACTGAAGGAGAAGCTGCTGGCTGCCCTGCGTGGCGGTATCCGCACGGTCATCATTCCCGAAGAGAACCGCAAGGATCTGGCCGACATCCCGGCCAACGTCACCCGTGATCTGAAGATCGTGCCGGTGAAGTACATCGAAGAAGTGCTTGATCTGGCGTTGGAGCGTCCGCTGGCACCGAAGAAGGCGCGCAAGAGTGCGCAGCGCGTCACGGTACGTAGCAAGGCGAAACCGAGTGGAAACGCGCGCGTCAAGCACTGACGCGCGTTGCCGAATGGCCTGAAACCCGCGTCGTTGCTGGCTTTCCAGCTTGCGTGGGGGTAGGGCCACTGGTATAAAAGCAGCACTCGCAAATGAGTGATCGCTGTTGGCGATCTCTGAATCGGCGAACCGTTTCCACATGGCGATCGCGCGCAGATGGCGTGCGGTTGCTTCCCTGTCGAATCCGCGGAACCCACCGCCAAAGGAGTTGTAGAGAATGAACAAGACCGAATTGATCGACGCCGTTGCTGAAGCTGCCGACCTGACCAAGGCCGAGTCCAGCCGCGCTGTCGATGCCGTCGTTGCTGCCATCACCAAGGCGCTGAAGGACGGCGATGCGGTCACCCTGGTTGGCTTCGGTACCTTCCAGGTCCGCGACCGTGCAGCCCGCACCGGCCGCAACCCGAAGACCGGCGACACCATCAAGATCGCTGCTTCGAAGAATCCGTCCTTCAAGGCTGGCAAGGCCCTTAAGGATGCTGTAAACTAAGCGGCTCGCTGGGGTGCTTAGCTCAGCGGTAGAGCGTCTCCTTTACACGGAGAGGGTCGGGGGTTCGAAACCCTCAGCACCCACCACAGCACCGCGGTAAAAGTTTGAGTGTGGAGCGGTAGTTCAGCTGGTTAGAATGCTGGCCTGTCACGCCGGAGGTCGCGGGTTCGAGTCCCGTCCGCTCCGCCACTTCAACGAGGCCTCCGGCCAAAAGCTGGAGGCTTTGTTTTCTCCCTGATCCTGATCGGGAAGAGAACACAAGCAGTACAACGCGGAGCGGTAGTTCAGCTGGTTAGAATGCTGGCCTGTCACGCCGGAGGTCGCGGGTTCGAGTCCCGTCCGCTCCGCCATTACATCGAGGCCCCCGGCCCAAAGCTGGGGGCCTTGTCTTCTCCCCGGCCTGTCCGGGACGAAGGCAGAAGGGTTGTCGCAAGCACGGAGCGGTAGTTCAGCTGGTTAGAATGCTGGCCTGTCACGCCGGAGGTCGCGGGTTCGAGTCCCGTCCGCTCCGCCATTGCGCAGTTCTTAAGTCCCTGTGAAAAAACTTTGAAAAAAGTGTTCATCGGGCTGGGTTTCCAGGGTGTCTTCGGATATACTGGGCGCCTGCAAAGTTTCAAGCGCGGAGCGGTAGTTCAGCTGGTTAGAATGCTGGCCTGTCACGCCGGAGGTCGCGGGTTCGAGTCCCGTCCGCTCCGCCAACTTTCAAAAGCCCTCGGCGAATGCCGGGGGCTTTTTCTTTGCGCGCATGTCGCCCTTGGCGTTTTTGGTCCCTGCGACGAAGCGGGTTACACTGCCGGGCTCGCCAATCAGGCCTTGTGATTCCTCACCATGCTGCAGAAACTCCGCGACAAGACCTCAGGCTGGATCGTCACCGTGATCCTGGGGCTGCTGATGATTCCGTTCCTGTTCGTGATCGACAACAGCTACCTGGGTGGCGTTGGCGCACAGAACGTGGCCAAGGTTTCCGCACCGCCGACCTGGTGGCGTTCCGCGCCGTCGTGGTGGCCGGTACGCATGCTGTGGCAGCACCATGAGATCAGCGCGCAGGATTTCCGCACCCGTTTCGAGCAGGAGCGCATGCGTGAGCGCCAGCAGCAGGGCGACAACTTCGACCCGCGCGCGTTCGAAAGCACCGAGAACAAGCTGGCGGTCCTGGATCAGCTGATCGACGAGCAGGTCGTGCGCCTGGTCGGCGAGCAGGCGGGTGTGGTGATTGGCGATGGCGCCGTGCGCGAGTACATCACGTCCATGCCGGCGTTCCAGGGGCCGGATGGCAAGTTCAACGAAAACAGCTACCGCCTGGCGCTGGCCGGCGGCAATCCTCCGCGTACCCCGACCCAGTTCCAGGAACTGGTGCGCGAGAGCCTGCAGCAGTCGGTGATTCCGGCCGGACTGCAGAACTCCGGTTTTGTCACCCAGGCCGAGACCGAACGCCTGTTGAAGCTGCTGGGCGAAACCCGTGATGTCGAGCTGGCTGCGCTGCCGCCGGTGCCGGCTGACACGGCCCCGGTGACCGATGCGCAGATCAAGCAGTGGTACGACAGCCATGGCAAGGATTTCCGCCAGGCCGAAACCGTTTCGCTGGAGTATGTCGAGGTCAACGGTGCCAACCTGCCGGCGCCGACGCCGGCCGACGAAGCCACCCTGCGCAAGCGCTACGAGGAAGAAAAGGCCAAGTTCACCTCTCCGGAGCAGCGCCAGGCCGCCCACATCCTGATTACCGGCGACGGTGCTGAGGCCAAGGCGAACAAGCTGGCGGCCGAGGCAAAGGCGGCCGGTGCCGACTTCGCAGCCCTGGCCAAGGCCAACTCCGAGGATCCGGGCTCCAAGGACCAGGGCGGTGACCTGGGCTGGGTGGAGCGTGGCGCGATGGTCAAGCCGTTTGAAGACGCCCTGTTCGCGGCCAAGGCCGGCGACGTGATCGGTCCGGTCAAGACCGACTTCGGATACCACATCATTAAGGTGGCCGCGGTACGCGGCGGCGAAGGCAAGTCGTTCGAGGACGTGCGCGATACGCTGGCCGCCGAACAGCTCAAGGCCGACGGTGAGCGCGGTTTCAACGAGCTGGCCGGCCGTCTGGTCGATGCCATCAACAAGAGCCCGAGCGACCTGGCTGCCGCAGCCAAGGAAGTGGGGCTGCCGCTGCAGACCCTGGGACCGATCACCCGCGCTACCGCCAGCGGCATCGCCAGCGACCCGGCCGTGCTGCGCGCCGCGTTCTCGGACGTGCTGGTGCAGGACGGGACCGCCAGCGATCCGATCGCGCTGGGCGGCGCCACCAACCACAGCGTCGTGATCCGCGTCGCGGCCCACACGCCGGAGCAGGCGCTGCCGCTGGAGAAGGCCCGCGAGCAGGTGATCGCCGCGATCCGTGCCGACCGCCAGCGCCTGGCCAGCGACAAGGCGGCCGAAGCGCTGCTGGCCAAGTTGAAGGGCGGTGCCACCCTGCAGTCGCTGGCTGCCAGCGAAAAGCTGCAGCTGAGCCCGATGCCGGGCCTGCCGCGTGGCCAGCCGGTGCCGACCCCGGAAATCAACAGCGCGATCTTCAGCGCGCCGGTACCCACCGCAGGCAAGCCGACCTACGGCAAGGTCGACGTCAACGGCCGTGCGCTGGTGTTCGCGGTGAACAAGGTCAATCCGGGCGACATCAAGGACGTGACCGCCGAGCAGCAGAAGCAGCTGAAGGAACAGCTGAGCCAGATCGACGGCATGGCCGCAGCCAAGGCCTACATCGACGCGATGCGCAAGAAGTTCGTGGTGCAGACCACCGAAGCGAATCTGTAAGCCCACGGCGGGCAGAACGTAAAGGCCCGGCATTGCCGGGCCTTTTTCGTGGGCGGGTGCCCGGTAGCAGGAGGATCGCGCGGTGCTGCTGTGCGCCGGTCAGTCTTCCAGGCGAAGCACCGCGCCCGGCTTGAGCACGCTGCTGCCACTCAGGCCATTCATCGACAGCAGCGCCTTGACCGGCATGCCGTAGCGACGGGCAATGGTCCAGGCCGACTCGCCGTTGCGCACCGTATGCCGACGGCTGCGCGGACGGTCGACGGCGGCGGCGACGGTGCGGGCAACCTGCGGCGCTGGCGAGGCAGCGGGGGCAGAGGTGGGCGAAACCGAGGCCGCCAGCGCCGTCGTGCTGTCCACCACGTCGGCGGTCGCTGCTGCGACAGGGGCCAGCACCCGGGTGGTGCCCGTGGGGCGGCCACCGGCGGCCAGGGCGGGATTCAGGCGGGCGATGCGTGCCGGGTCCAGTGAGCGCTGGGCGGCCCACTGCTGGACGCTGGTGCCGGCCGGCAGGGCATGATCCTTCAGCACCGGCACGGTGCGGTCCAGCGAGGCCATGACGCCCGGCTGTTCTTCCACGTCTTCCAGCACGCAGGCCAGGGCGTGAAGCTTCTCGACGTAGGCATAGGTGACCGGCGACAGGCCGGGCAGGGCTGAGGGCGTGGCGTTCTGCGCATTCATGCCCGCCTTGCGCAGCGCCTGCAGCACGCGATATTCGCCAGCGTTGTAGGCCATGGTGGCCAGCCGCCAGTCGCCGCCGAACATGCCGTGCAGGGTTTTCAGGTAGCGCACCGCAGCCTGGGTCGAATCCACCGCCGACAGGCGGCCGTCGTAGCCGTTGGCCATCGGCACGCGATGGTTGCGGGCGGTGGTGGCGATGAACTGCCACAACCCGGTCGGTCCGCTGCCATTGCGGGCATTGGGCCGGTAGCCGCTTTCCACGAAGGGAATCAGCGCGAATTCGGTCGGCAGGTTGGCCTTGCGCAGTTCTTCGACCACATAGCCGAACAGGACCAGTGCATCGTCATCCTGGTTGGCCAGGCGCGAAGGGGCGTGCGCGAACTGCTTCTGCCAGCGCGGGCTGGTGGCCTCGGCGTCGCAGGTGGGTTCAGCCAGGCCATCGCGGAAGCTGGAGAAGATCTCCTGGCCATTGCGCACCGATGCAGGTGGCAGCGAAGAGGCGTCCAGGGGCAACGCAGCAGCGGCGGTGAGATTCTGGCCGATGCCAGCGCCCAGCGACTGCGCGCCTGCGGTTCCAGCCAGCCCCAGAGCGATGCCCAGGGCCAGCGGCAGACTTCGGCGCATCATGCGCGGAAGCCGTCTTTCCAATGCCGGAGACCGGCCATGACATCGACATCGTCAACGACGTCGCGCCCCAGGTGCGCCGACACCGCCGCGCGGATCGGCGCGGTGTGCACACGCAGGAACGGATTGCAGTCCAGTTCGTTGGCCAGGGTTACCGGCAGGGTGGAACGGTCATCGCGGCGCATGGCCAAAGCCTCCTCTTGGCGCTGCCGCAGGGCAGCGTTGGCGGGGTCGACATGCCGCGCGAAGACGGCATTTGACACGGTGTACTCATGGGCACAACAAAGCAGCAGTCGTGCAGGCAAGGTACCCAGCGTGCGCATCGATGCCAGCAGCTGGGACGGCGTACCTTCGAACAGGCGTCCACAGCCCAGGCTGAACAACGAATCTCCGCTGAAAAGATGTTCAGCAGTGTGAAACGCGATGTGGCTGCGGGTATGCCCGGGCACGGATAGTACGTGGAACGTCCGGCCCAGTGCCTGAACGCGTTCACCTTCGCCGACGCGTTCGGTGGCGGTGGTGATGCGTTCCTCCACCGGTGCGACCACCCGCGCGCCGGGAAAACGGGCACGCAGGGCCGGCACGCCACCGATGTGGTCGTCGTGATGGTGGGTCAGCAGGATGGTATCCACGCGCAGGCCCTGTTCGGCCAGCGCGAGCACCGGCGCGGCATCACCGGGATCGACGACGATGGCAGCGCCTTCATCATCGATCAGCACCCAGATGTAATTGTCCGCAAATGCGGGCAGGGCAGTCAGTCGCATAGAATTGGACCATGCCCGCGCTGCAGAGCACCCGTCAAGCGAGCCTGGCCCCGTGGTTCGACAGCGAGCCGGCGGCGGCCCTGCGCGTGCTGGAGCGGCAACTGCTGTTGCCACAGCTGTCGGTGCTGCCCGCACAGCCCTGGATGTGGATCGCGCCGAGCGCTGCCTGGCTGGATGATGCGCAGCCGGGCGGGCGCGGCCTGCGCCTGTACCGCAATGGCGGCCGCTATGCCGGCGATGCGTGCTGCGGTCTGCCGCTGCCGCTGGCCACCGAAAGCGTCAATGCCATCGTGCTGCAGCACGTGACGGCCGCTGATGCCGACCAGCTGCTTGACGAGTGCGAGCGGGTGCTGATGCCCGGCGGCCATCTGTGGTTGAGCAGCCTTAATCCGTTCAGTCCGTTCCGCACCCACTGGCGCCAGCATGGCCTGACGGTGCGTACGCCGCAGCGGATCCGCCAGCTGCTGGGTCGTCACGGGCTGGACTGCGACGACATGCGCTACCTGGGCCCGCTCTGGCAGGGCGCCGGCAGTCGTGGCCGCGGGGGTTGGGCCCCGCTGCGCGCGGCCTGCCTGTTCCATGCCGAAAAACGTACGTTGGCCCTGCCCGGGCCGACACCGCTGCCGGTGCGCTGGCATGGCACCGTTGCTACCTGATTCTGGAGCTGTATTGAAAACCATCGAAATCCATACCGACGGATCCTGCCTCGGCAATCCCGGTCCCGGCGGCTGGGCCGCGTTGCTGCGCTACAAGGACCACGAGCGTGAACTGAGCGGCGGCGAAGCGCATACCACCAACAACCGGATGGAACTGATGGCGGCCATTTCCGGCCTGGAGGCGCTGACCGAGCCCTGCAACATCGTGCTGTTCACCGACTCCCAGTATGTGCGGCAGGGCCTGACCCAATGGATGCCGGGCTGGATCCGCAAGAACTGGAAGACCGCCGGCGGTGATCCGGTGAAGAACCGCGAGCTGTGGGAGCGGCTGCATGCGGCCACGCTGCGGCACCAGATCGACTGGCGCTGGGTGAAGGGGCATTCCGGCGATCCGGACAATGAACGCGTCGATACGCTGGCGCGCAATGCCGCCATCCAGATCCGCGATGCCAGCCCGGTAAACTGAGCCCATGCGTCAGATCATCCTCGATACCGAAACCACCGGCCTGGAGTGGAAGAAGGGCAACCGCATCGTCGAAATCGGCTGCGTGGAGCTGTTCAAGCGTCGCCCCACCGGCAACAACTATCACCAGTACATCAAGCCGGACTGTGAGTTCGAACAGGGCGCGCAGGAAGTCACCGGCCTGACCCTGGACTTCCTGGCCGACAAGCCCGAGTTCGCGCAGATCGCCGACGAGTTCCTGGCGTTCATCGACGGCGCCGAGCTGATCATCCACAACGCGGCATTCGACCTGGGCTTCCTCGACAACGAGTTGTCCCTGCTGGGGCCGCAGTACGGGAAGATCACCGATCGCTGCACCGTGATCGACACCCTGGCGATGGCGCGCGAGCGTTTCCCGGGCCAGCGCAACTCGCTGGATGCGCTGTGCAAGCGGCTGGGCGTGGACAATTCGCACCGTGCACTGCACGGCGGCCTGCTCGATGCGCAGATCCTGGGCGATGTCTACATCGCGCTGACGTCAGGGCAGGAAGAGATCGGCTTCGGTCTGGGCGAGGACGAGGCCGGCGCGGGTGGCGCGGTGCTGCAGGCGTTCGATGCTGCCAAGCTGCTGCCGCGTCCGCGCGTGGTCGCCACCGCATCGGAACGTGAAGCGCACGCCGCGCGACTGGAACGCCTGCGCAAGAAGGCCGGTCATGCGCTGTGGGACGGCCCGAAGGTGGAAGAGCCCGCCAGCGCGTAGACCCTCGGCGCAGAGCGCGCCTGCGGTCCGCTGGCTCAGTGGCAGCGGACCAGGATCACGCTGATGTTGTCGCGGCCGCCGCCATCAAGCGCGGCGGCGACGAGCGTATCCACGCATTCCTGTGCGCTGGCGTCGTCGAAGGCCAGCGTGCGGGCGATGCCACGATCATCGACTTCCTCGGTCAGGCCATCGCTGCACAGCAGCAGCTGCATGCCGGGACGAAGTTCGCCACGGGTGGTGGCCACGTTCAGGTGCGCCGGATCGGTCACGCCCAGCGCCTGGGTGACCACATTGCGGTGCGGATGCGCGCGCGCCTGCTCCGCGGTCAGGTTGCCCTGCGTGACCAGTTCCTGCACCACGCTGTGATCCTGGCTGAGCTGGGCCAGCTGGCCGTCGCGCCACAGGTAGGCCCGGCTGTCACCGACCCAGGCCACTTCGTAGCGATTGCCCTGCACGCGCGCGGCGACCACGGTGGTGCCCATCGGCAGCGTATCGTTGCGTCGCCGCGAAGCGCGGATGATCTCTTCGTCGGCCGTGCGGATGGCCTGCTCCAGCGACGCGCCGCGGCGGATCTCGCGGACGATGGCTTCGCGCGCCAGCGCGCTGGCGACCTCGCCGCAGGCGTGCCCGCCCATGCCATCGGCCACCAGCCACACGCCCAGCTCGCTGTCACCGTAATAGGTGTCCTCGTTGAGCTCGCGGCGCAGGCCGGGATGGGTGAGATGTCCGAATTCGATCATGGTGTGCGGGGCGGAGTAGCGCGGGGGAGAGGGCATCATCACGGCGTGACCGGCATCCGGCAAGGCATGGCGGCAGGAAAATTGCGCCGCAGGGCCCCGGAGACTTGTCGGCAGCCTCACTTCCTCGTATGATGCGCGTCCCCGGTTCGCCGGGGACCACCCGGAGAGGTGGCAGAGTGGTTGAATGTACCTGACTCGAAATCAGGCAGGCGTTTATAGCGCCTCGGGGGTTCGAATCCCCCCCTCTCCGCCAGATGAAGAAGAAGGCCGCCCCCCCGGGCGGCTTTTTTCGTTGTCCGGCTGGCCGCGCGCGTTGCGGGGCGGCAATGGATCTCCCCTCGGGGTGCTGCGGGTTAACATGTACGCATCACCTGCTGGAGCTCCCCCATGACTGCTGAAATCCTCGTTCCCGTGTCCTTTGGCGAACTGCTCGACAAGATTTCGATCCTGCAGATCAAGTCCGAGCGGATCAGCGACGAGGGCAAGCTGGCCAACGTGCGCAAGGAGCTGTCGGCGCTGGAGCAGACCTGGATGGCGCACCCGGCCGCGGTCAAGGACATCGCCAAGCTGCGCGGTGAACTCAAGGCCGTCAACGAGCAGTTGTGGGACATCGAGGACGACATCCGCCTGAAGGAGAAGGCGCAGGCGTTCGACCAGGGCTTCATCGACCTTGCACGCAGTGTGTATCTGCGCAACGACGAGCGTGCGCGCATCAAGAAGGCGATCAACCTGGCACTGGGCTCTGCCTACGTGGAAGAGAAGTCGTACCAGGATTACGCACAGCGCGGGTGAGGTGGATCCGCCGGGCGTGGCCCGGCGCTACCGATGATCCATCGACTCAGGTGAGGTGGTCGGTCACGTAACGTTCGAAGGCGGCGATGCCGTCCTCGACCGTGATCAGTTCCATCACATCATCGAACTCGATCTTGGTGCCCCACTTGAGGTCGGCGGCCTGCTTGCCGAGATACTTGCGTGCGGCGTCGTCATAGCGGTCCACGCAATAGCGGCGATCCGAATACGGGCCGCTGCGGTGCGGGTTGCTGGCCGCGTGCAGGCCCAGCACCTTCGCTCCCATGGCATTGGCGATATGCATCGGTCCCGAATCGGGTGTCATTACCAGATTGGCGCGTGCCAGCAGCGCAGGCAGCTGCTTGAGCGTGTCCTTGCCGACCAGGTCCAGTGCCGGCGTGTGCAGCTGGGCCTGGATCGCGTCGGCCATGCTGCGTTCCAGTTCACTGCGCCCACCGCACAGCACCACCTGCCAGCCGCGCTGCGTGGCATGGTTGGCGACGGCCGCGTAACGGTCGGCGTACCAGTTGCGGCGGACGTGGCTGGAGCAGGGCGAAATCATCAGTACCGGCCGGCCATCGTCCTGCCACTGCGCCGCAGCCCACTCGAAGGCGGACGGCGGCACGGCCAGGTCCCAGCTCACCTCTGTCTGGCGCAGGCCCAGCGGCTCGCAGAAGCTGCCGATCGCATCCAGCACGTGGATGCCGGGGCGGTCCGGAATGCGTTCGTTGATGAACAACCCATGCAGGTCCTTCGAGCGGCTGCGGTCGTATCCGATGCGGCGTTCGGCCGGGATGAACGCCGACAGCAGGTTCGCGCGGAAGGCCACCTGCATCTGCAGCAGCGCCTCGAAGCGCCCCGGTGGCAGCTGCTTGCGCAGCTCCTTGACGCCGGCCATGCCGCTCTTCTTGTCGTAGGCATGGAAGGTCACGCCCGGCAGACCCTCGAGCAGCTTCTGCCCGGCCTTGTCGATGATCCAGTGGATCGGCGTGTCCGGGCGTGCGGCCTGCAGCGTACGCACCAGGGGCACCACGTGGGTGACATCGCCAAGTGCGGACAGGCGCAGAAGGCACAAGGATGAGGACGCTGATGCCATGTGTTGTTAGACTCAAAGAAATGGTCGCATTCGACGCCAATGAAGCGCTGACGCCATGCCGCGAGGGTCGCGGCATCGGGGCCATTCTGTTCGACCGCGAGCGCCTGCGGCAAGCCGACATCGGCCTGTTCTCTCCCCAGCACTGGGGCAGCCGGGCCCGGCCGGTGGGCGAAGGGGGACGTGGCAGCGCCTGGTTCGTCGACGCGCCGTTCGGCCCCAGCGTGCTGCGCCACTATCTGCGCGGTGGCCTGGTGGCCAGGATCAGCCACGACCAGTACCTGTGGCGGGGCGCCGACCGGACCCGCAGTTTTGCCGAGTTCCGGCTGATGCGGGCCCTGCGCGCGCTGAAGCTGCCGGTTCCCCGGCCGGTGGCGGCTTTCTACATGCGGCAGGGCATGCGCTACCGGGCGGCGATCCTGATGGAACGGATCGAAGGGGTGCGTTCGCTGGCCGACCGCGCGCTGGTTGCCGGACGTGGCGCGCCGTGGGAAGAGACCGGTCGGCTGATCGCCCGCTTCCACCGTGCCGGCCTGGACCATGCCGACCTCAACGCGCACAACATCCTGTTCGACAGCAACGGCCATGGCTGGCTGATCGACTTCGATCGTGGCGTCATCCGCATTCCGGCCACCGCCTGGCGGGAGCGCAACCTCAAGCGCCTGCTGCGCTCGTTGATCAAGCTGCGCGGCGAGCGCAGCGTAGAGGACGTGCAGAAGGACTACGCGCGGCTGCGCCGCGCCTATGACATGGCCTGGAACCGGGGCACCTGATGGACTGGTCGTTGCGTTTCCTCGGCGTCGGCAATGCGTCGGCGGTCGAGTTGGGATCACCGATGTCGGTGATCGAGCGCGAAGGTCGGCCGTGGTTGACGATCGACTGTGGCGGGGAAGGCCTGACCGCCTTCAAGGCGCACTACGGCCACATGCCGCAGGCGCTGTTCATCACGCATGTCCACCTGGACCATGTGGCCGGTTTCGAGCGGCTGTTCGTGGATACCTACTTCAACGCGCAGCGGCGTGGGAAGGTGCGCCTGTATGTGCCGGCCACCGTGGTGCCGCTGCTGCACAGGCGCATCGGCGATTACCCCAATGTGCTGGCCGAGGGCGGTGCCAATTTCTGGGATGCGTTCCAGTTGGTCGTGGTCGGCGACGCGTTCTGGCATGAAGGCGTGCGCCTGGAAGTATTCCCGGCACGCCACCACTGGCCGGAGACCGCCTATGGGTTGCGCCTGCAGGGCGCGCTGACCTGGAGCGGTGATACCCGGCCGATCCCGGAGATGCTGGCGCGGTACGCCAGTGACAACGAGCTGATCGCCCACGACTGCGGCCTGCACGGCAATCCATCGCATACCGGGGTCGATGATCTGGAGCGCGAGTACAGCGCTGAGCTGCAGGCGCGGATGATGCTGTACCACTACGCCAGCGTGGCCGATGGTGCTGCGCTGGCCGCGCGCGGACACCGCGTGGCACAGCCGGGCCAGTGCGTGCCGCTGGCGACCCCGACCGCGCCGCACGTGCTGGCGCAGGATCCGCCGTGAATACCTCTGGCCAGCCTGCCGACGCGGCGCTGGCGGCCGAGCTGGAACATCTGGAACGCGCGCTGCACACCCCGCAGGTGCGCGGTGATCGCGCGCGGCTGTCGGAACTGCTGGATGAGGATTTCAGCGAGATCGGCAGCTCCGGCCAGTGCTATGGCCGTGCGGCTGCGCTGGCGGAGATTCCGCTGGAGCGGGCGCAGGTGCAGATCGAATCGGAGCAGTACGCGGTCTCGTTGCTGGCACCAGACCTGGCCCAGGTGCGTTATCGCAGCCGCTACCACCTGGATGGCCAGCCGCAACGCTGGGTGCTGCGCAGTTCGTTGTGGCGCAGGCATGGGCAGGGATGGCGGGTGGTATTCCATCAAGGGACGCCCGAAGCACGGTAGCGCCGGGCCACGCCCGGCGAGGGGGCCAACCAGGGTTGACCTCTTACCAGAGCGCGGCACTGCCAGAAAGGCGATGGCCCCGCCGGCTGACCTCGGCGCCCGCGTCGATCGATACCGTTGCTGCCTTCCGGCCCTGGCGGGGTTTTCGACCTAGCGTCGCGAGGGGCCGACGGGGCCACCATAGAGACGTTGGCCGCCCGGAGGCGGCCTGTTCACGGATCAGGGGAAGCAGCGCAGGGTGCGCCGGAGACCACAGCCGGACTGCACATCGGCTGGCCGATGGCAGGCGCGCATTCTAGCGCAGGCATGCGTATCGACGCCAGCGCCATGCGCTGAATCTGCTGTAACCCGCGGCGCGTATTCGCGGCCGGGCGGCGCGGGCGTTGCTAGAATCCCGGGCCAGGAGGAACGACCTCCCCCGCATCGGGAATCAATGACCAGGACGGCCTGGCCCTGCCAAGAGGAGGGCCGTTATGGCCTGGATCTATCTGTTGTTCGCTGGCCTGCTGGAAATCGTCTGGGCCGTGTCGATGAAGCAATCGGAAGGCTTCACCAGGCTCACTCCCACCCTGGTTACTCTCGCCGGCATGATCGCCAGTTTCTGGCTGCTGGCCGTGGCCATGCGCAGCTTGCCGCTGGGAACGGCTTACACGATCTGGACCGGCATCGGCGCGGTCGGTGCCTTCGTGGTCGGCATCGTGTTCCTGGGTGAACAGGTCAGCCCGATGCGGATCGGCGCGGCGGTGTTGATCGTGTCGGGGCTGGTGCTGATGAAGCTGTCCAGCAGTTGAGGCTGGGCGGAGTTTGCTGGACAACCGACTCTGGCTGCCAGACAAATAAAAAAGCCGCCCGATGGGCGGCTTTTTTATTCATCTGGCGGAGAGAGGGGGATTGTCGGGTGCATCCCTGCACCCGATCCCTGCGCGCGCTGCGGTTCGGGACCCGCCTTCGGCGGTCCGGATCTGCTCCTGCAGATCCGTCGAACCCCGGCGAGGCTTCTCACCCCGATGCTCTCCACCAGACAAATAAAAAAGCCGCCCGTTGGGCGGCTTTTTCATTCATCTGGCGGAGAGAGGGGGATTCGAACCCCCGAAGCGCGGTTTAGACGCTTACACACTTTCCAGGCGTGCTCCTTCAACCACTCGGACACCTCTCCGGATCCCTGCCATCGGCAAACGCCTCAGCAGGGGCGCAGATTCTAGCGGGCGGCGCGGCAGGACACAAGCACCCATTCAGGGCGCGTCGCAGGCGGAGGGGGATGGACAGGCGTGGCACAATGGAGCATCCGATGGAAGACGGTGGCCTGATGTCCTATCTCGTCCTTGCGCGCAAGTGGCGTCCGAAGCGTTTTGCAGAGCTGGTGGGCCAGGAACACGTGGTCCGTGCGCTCAGCAACGCGCTGGACAGTGGCCGGGTCCACCACGCGTTCCTGTTCACCGGTACCCGCGGTGTGGGCAAGACCACCATCGCGCGCATCTTCGCCAAGTCGCTGAACTGCGAGCAGGGCACCAGTGCCGATCCGTGCGGCCAGTGCCCGGCCTGCCTGGACATCGATGCCGGTCGTTACATCGACCTGCTGGAGATCGACGCCGCGTCCAACACCGGCGTGGATGACGTCCGCGAGGTGATCGAGAACGCGCAGTACATGCCCTCGCGCGGCAAGTACAAGGTCTACCTGATCGACGAAGTGCACATGCTCTCGAAGGCGGCGTTCAACGCGCTGCTGAAGACGCTGGAAGAGCCGCCGGAGCACGTCAAGTTCCTGCTGGCCACCACCGATCCGCAGAAGCTGCCGGTCACCGTGCTCAGCCGCTGCCTGCAGTTCAACCTCAAGCGCCTGGATGAGGACCAGATCCAGGGCCAGATGACCCGCATCCTGGCGGCCGAGGAAATCGAAGCCGACGGCAGTGCCATCGTGCAGCTGGCCAAGGCCGCCGACGGCAGTTTGCGCGACGGTCTGTCGCTGCTGGACCAGGCCATCGCCTACGCCGGTGGTGCGCTGCGCGACGATGTGGTGCGCACCATGCTGGGGACCGTCGATCGCACCCAGGTGGCAGCGATGCTCGATGCCCTCGCCGAAGGTGACGGGTCGCGCCTGTTGCAGGTGGTGGCGGCACTGGCGGAATTCTCGCCCGACTGGAGTGGCGTGCTGGAGGCCTTGGCCGAAGGCCTGCATCGCATCCAGGTGCAGCAGCTGGTACCGGGTGTTGCCGCCGCGGCTGAAGGCCTGGACGCGGCAGCGTTCGCCGGGCGGCTGCGTCCGGAGGTGGTGCAGCTCTGGTATCAGATGGCCCTGAACGGCCGTCGCGACCTGTCGCTGGCGCCGAGCCCGCGCGCGGGCTTTGAAATGGCCGTGCTGCGCATGCTGGCGTTCCGCCCGGCAGCGTCGGTGCCGCCGGTGCCGCGTTCGGTGGATGCCGCCGGCGGTGCCGCCGGGGGGGCGATGCCCGGTGGTGGGGCGGGTGCTGGCAGCCAGGAAACGGCCCCGGTGGCCGCCGCTGCCGCGATCCCGGCCCGCGTGCCTGCGCAGGCCGCCCCCCGCGAACCCGACCCGGAGCCAGAGCCGGCGCCCGAACCCGAACCTGATCCGGCGCCTGAGCCGAAGCCGGTTCCGGTCGAAGAACCGGTGTCGCCGCCGCCGGTCAAGGCCGACGGCATCCCGGTGCCGGTGGCCGTCGATGATCTTCCGCCGTGGGCCACGGATGAGGCCGAGGCCCGCGACCAGGCACTGGCTGCGGATGTCGCCACGCCGGACGCGGCCATGGTCGCGCCCTGGCATGAGCCGTCGCCTCCGGTCGCTGCATCAGCCGCGCCCGAGCGTCCGTTCCGTTCCGAGGGCATCGTCATCGCTCCACCTGCGCCCGTCGCGTCGGCGGAGACGGGCGCGCGGGCTGACATCGGCGAGCTGGCGACAGCGGAAGACTGGCTGGACCTGGTCGCCAACAGCGGCCTGAGCGGGCCTTCACGGCAGCTTGCGGCCAATGCCGCCTTCATCTCCTGCCGGCAGGGGACCTTGAAACTGGGGCTTTCGCCCGGATTTGAATACCTGCGCTCGGAACGCGCGCTGGCCGCTCTTGGCGAAATGCTGGAAAAGGCCTTGGGGCACGCGCTGAAGATCGTGGTCGAGACCGTGGAAACCGAACACGTTCCGGCCGAGACCCTGCACCAGCGCGCCGATCGCCAGCGCGGCGAGCGGCAACAGGTGGCAGAGGCTGTTTTCATGGACGATCCGGAAGTGCAGGTGCTGATCCAGCAACACGGCGCCCGGGTCGTTTCCGATTCCATCCGTTCTTTTGACGAGTAAGACACTATGCGCGGCAACATCGCCCAACTGATGCAGCAGGCCCAGAAGATGCAGGAGAACCTGCAGAAGGCCCAGGAAGAAATCGCCAGGATCGAAGTGACCGGCAGTGCCGGCGGTGGCATGGTCAGCGTGACGCTGACCGGTGCCAAGGAGTGCCGCAAGGTGCGCATCGACCCGTCTCTGGCCAGTGACCCGGAGATGCTGGAAGACCTGATCGCCGCGGCGTTCAACGATGCCTCCAACAAGATCGATGCCGAATCGAAGTCGAAGATGGGCTCGGCTACCGCCGGCATGCAGCTTCCGCCGGGCATGAAGCTGCCGTTCTGATCGTCAGCGCGGTGCCCGCGTTGACGGGTGCCGCGCACACCCATAAAGCCAGAAGCTGCCGTGTCCGCACCCCTGCTTGAACAATTGATCGATGCGCTGCGGGTGCTGCCTGGCGTGGGCCAGAAGACCGCGCAGCGCATGGCCTACCACCTGCTGGAACGCGAACGCGACGGCGGCCAGCGCCTGGCCGAGGTGTTGGCGCTGGCCGTAGAGCGCATCGGCCACTGCGCGCAGTGCCGCGATTTCAGTGAAACCGAACTGTGCCCGACCTGCGCCAACGGCAGCCGCGAGCGCAGCCAGCTGTGCGTGGTGGAATCGCCCGCCGACCGCCTTGCCATCGAGAATGCCACCGGCTTCCGGGGTGTCTACTTCGTGCTGCAGGGGCGTCTGTCGCCGCTCGACGGCATCGGTCCGCGCGACCTGGGCCTGGAGCAGCTGGAGCAGCGCCTTGGCGAAGGCGAAGTGCAGGAGCTGATCATCGCCACCAGCGCCACCGTCGAGGGAGAGGCCACCGCGCATTATCTGGCGCAGCTGGCGCGGGCCCGCCAGGTCCGGCCGAGCCGGTTGGCGCAGGGGCTGCCGCTGGGGGGCGAACTGGAATACGTGGATCGCGGCACGCTGTCGCACGCGTTCGGCACCCGCAGCGAATTCCGCGATTGACGGCCTGGCCCTTTGAAGGGCGGGGGTTGCCTACAATGCAGGCGACATTTCACCGAGGCCGACCATGAGCAACGAAACCCTTTTCAGCAGGATCATCCGTCGCGAGATTCCGGCCACCATCGTCTATGAAGACGAAGACGTGCTGGGCTTCAAGGACATCGCGCCGCAGGCGCCGGTGCACGTGCTGTTCATTCCGAAGAATGAAATCATTCCGACCCTGGACGACCTGCAGCCTTCGCAGGCGCACCTGATCGGCAAGCTGGCCCTGGCGGCGGCCGACTATGCGCGCCGCGAGGGCTTTGCCGAGCAGGGCTACCGCATCGTGATGAACTGCCGTGAGGATGCGGGGCAGACCGTGTTCCACATCCACATGCATCTGCTGGCCGGCGCGCCGCTGGGCCATTTCGGCGCGCCCGGGAAGTAAGCGCCCGCCGGCGCGATGCCGTGCAAGCAGAAGGCCGCCCGGTGGGCGGCCTTCTGCGTCATGCGTACCGGAGGGGGGTTACCACCAGCCCCAGCGGCCGTAGCCCCAGTACGGGCCATACGGGCCCGGGCCCCAGGGGCCATAGGGGTAGGGCACGACGTCGACCTGTCGCTGCTCCGGCCACAGGTAGATCACATCGGCCGACAGCTTCGGCAGGCGATAGTCGTACTCGCCGATGCGGGTGTTCTGGTAGCCATCGATCTTGCCGATGAAGGTCACGTCACGGCCGGGCTCAAACACCGCCGGATCGTAGAAGCCGGAGCGGCAGGCGATGAAGCGGCCGTCGCTGGCATCGGACGAGGTGGTGTTCGGGCGGCCGGAGGCGTTGAGCGGGCGCGAGATCATCTGGAAGCAGGTCTCGCCCTGGCCGGGCTTGGTTTCGATGATGCGGCCGCCCCAGCGCACGGGCGTGCCGACCTGCTGGGTGGCGACTGAATCGCGCGGGGAGACCATGCTGAACTGTCCCTGCAGCGGCTTTGGGGCCGTGGCGCAGGCCGACAGGGCCAGCGTGGCCACAGCGGTGAGAAGGAACTTGGTGTTCATGGGGAGGCTCCGGAAGTCGGGCGATGCCTGCGCAGGTCCCGCAATAATGAAGCGAGGTCGGTGCAAGTTCCAGCGTAGCGCGCGTCGGCGAAACGCTGGCTGAGTGCCAGCAGGGCCGGATCGGGCCGGCATGCATGGACGCGACGGGCCCAGAGCAGTGCCGGCTCGTGCGGTTCGCGGGCCAGGCCGAGCCGGGCGTAGCGCCGGCCCAGGCGGTGCCAGGCGCGCAGCAGCGGGTCGCGTTCGCGCTCGCCCCGGGCCAGCAGCCATGCCATCCACAGCACGGCTGCCAACGCGGCCATCACGAAGCCTGACAGCAACTGTCCCGGCTTGATGTCGTCCAGGCCCAGGGGCTTGAACAGCTGCTGCTGGCGGCGCGCATCGAAGGACAGCACCAGGTCGTTCCAGCCACGGCGCAGCCAGTCGCCCATCTGACCCAGCTGCAGCCAGCGCTGCTGCAGCGGATTGCCGGCGTCTGCCAGCAGGCGATCGTCGAGGGTATCCAGGATGCGTTCTGGGGCGACGGCCGCCGTTGGATCGACCCGCACCCAGCCCCGTTGCGGCAGCCAGACCTCGGCCCAGGCGTGGGCATCCATCCGCCGCACAACCCAGTAGTCGCCCACCCGGTTGCGCGTGCCGCCGGCGAAGCCGGTCACCACGCGGGCCGGAATGCCTGCGTTGCGCATCAGCACCACGAAGGCCGAGCTGAAGTGCTCGCAGAAGCCTGCCTTGTAGCCGAACAGGAATTCATCGATGGGGTCGCGGCCGGCCACGGGCGTGTCCAGCGTGTAGGAGAAATCGGTGGTGATCCACTGCAGGGCGCGACGTACCACGGCCTCATCGTTGCTGCCCGCCTCCTGCCGCCACTGCCGGGCGAGGGTGGCGGTGCGTGGATTGAAGCCGGCCGGCAACTGCAGCGCTGCGCGTCGCAGGTAGGGGGGGAGCGCGCTGTCGAAGTGCTGCGGCGGCGCCGAGTGCAGGCGCCACCGGCTCAGCGCCGACAGCGTGCGGTCGCTGAGCAGGCTCATGTCCGCATCCAGCGTGCTGCCTTCCGGCGCACGGGTGGGCAGATCCAGTGCCACCAGCTGGCGGCGGTCGGTCGGCTCGTAGTCGATCTGGTAGTCCCAGCCGCGCGCACCGGCATCGACGATCGCGGGTGGGCGCTGCGTGCGGGCACGGTCACGGGTCCAGCGTCGGCCATCGAAGTCGGTCAACACCGGTCCTCGCCAGTAGCGCTGGTCCGGATCGGGTACGGCGCCGAAGAACTGCACCCGCAGCGCAGGTGTGTCGTCGGCCATCAGGTCCAGCCACTGCCCCGGCTCCATGCTGTCGGACAGGCCCGGCGTACTGACCGCGCGTTCGGGTACGCCCCACAGCGGCGTGGACAGACGCGGAAACAGCCAGAACGACGCCAGCGCCAGTGGCAGGCCCAGCGCCAGCAGCCGGCCGACGCCCTTCAGCTGGCCGCGCAACGGCAAGGCGTCGGCGTGGCCCTCGCCCTGTGCCAGGCGCTGCAGGGCCAGCAGTGCACAAAGGCCGGCCAGCGCCGCCAGCAGCGTGGTCAGCGGGCCCTGGTCCAGCAGGAAGGCGGCGAATGGCGAGAACAGCGCAAAGCCCAGCAGGCTGCGTGCATCGCGCAGGCTGCGCAGCTCGCTGGACTTGATTGCAAGCATCGCGGCGAGCAGTGCGCAGCCGGTATCGCGTCCGGGACGGACCAGGCCCATCTGCCAGACGATGGCGGCCAGCATGCCCAGCACGAGCAGCAGGCGCACCGGCATCGGCAACACGCGTCGCCACGACAGCGCGGCCGTCAGCAGCGCAGCCAGCGCGATCACCGTGGCCAGCATCGGCGGCAACTGCAGCAGCAACGGCAGCAGCGCAAGCGCAGCGCTGGCCAGGGTCCAGGTGAGGGCGTTGCGGTCGAGCGTGGGCGCGGCGTCAGTCATGCGGCATCAGCGCCAGCGCGCGCAGGCAGAGATGGTGATGGCTGGCGCCCTGTCCCGGCCCCAGTGGCGGATGCGAGGGCAGCAGCAGGGTGTAGCGGCGACCTCCGCGTTCGGCCATGTCGATCCAGCGCGCCAGGCGTGCGATGCGCGCTTCGGTCGGCAGTGGCGCCAGCGTGTGCCAGTCCAGCACGACCTCGATGCCGACCGGCTTTTCGTACTCACGGACCAGCAGGCTGTCGCGGCGCGCGGAGTGCTTCCAGGCAATGCTGCGTGGCGCGTCTCCGGCGCGGTAGGGGCGCAGCTGGTGCAGCTCTTCGCCGCTGGCGTGGGCGCGGGTGTGCAATGGATCGTTGCCGCGCTCCGGCAGCGCGGGGGCCAACGCTTCGGCCAGGGGATACACCAGCAATGGCTGTTCCGGCCACACCCACGACCACGCACGGACCAGGCCCAACGGTTGCGTGGTGGACAGGCGGATGCGCGACAGCTCCCGCCAGCCGCGACGTTCGCTGGGGACGTCCAGCTCCACTTCGCCGCGCCCCTGTGCCGGCAGCGAGGTCCAGGCCTGGCTGTCGCCCAGTTGCAGGTGCAGCCCCTGTCGTGGCCGCGGATCACGCAGCGACAGGTCCACGCGCAGCCGCAGCGGCTGGCCGGCAGGCACCGGCTCGGCGGAGATCGCATCGATCTGCACGCCCGACAACTGCAGGTGCGCGGCAATGGCGCTGGCGATTGCCGCCGCCGCCAGCAGCAACGCCAGCAGCAACGCGGGGTTGTTGTTGTAGTTCAGCGCACCCAGCAGCATCGCCGACAGCAGCGTGGCGACGAACAGGCCGAAGCGCGTCGGCAGCACGTAGATGCGGTGGCGGTTCAACCGCTGCGGCAGCGCTTCCGGCGCGCGCGGGCGCGCCAGCAGCTGCAGCCGCGCCCAACGCGAGGCCACGCTCAGTCCACCGTGACGGTCTGCAGGATCGCGCGTGCCAGCGCAGGCCCGGAGCTGGACTCGGCTTCGGCCACCAGTCGATGCCCCGCCACCGCCACGAACAGCGTCTGCACGTCTTCGGGAATGACATGGCTGCGGCCGAGCAGCAGCGCATGCGCCCGGGCTGCACGCAGCAGCGCCAGGCCGGCACGAGGCGACAGCCCTACGCGCACGCCTGCATGCTGGCGGCTGCGTGTCAGCAGGGCCTGCACGTAGTCGACCAGCGCGTCGCTGGCGTGGATCTGGCCTACGGCCTCACGCAATGCCCGCACCTGCACTTCGTCCAGTTTCGGCATCGCACGTGCGATCAGGTCGCGGCGATCGGTGCCGCGCAGCAGCTCGCGCTCGGCCTGCGGGCTGGGATAGCCCATCGCCAGCCGCAGCAGGAAACGGTCCAGCTGCGAGTCGGGCAAGGGGAACGTGCCCGACAGGTCCACCGGATTCTGGGTGGCGATCACGAAGAAGGGGTCCGGCAGCGCATGCGTCTGTCCATCCAGTGTCACCTGCTGTTCGGCCATGGCCTCCAGCAGCGCGCTCTGCGTGCGTGGTGGCGCGCGGTTGATTTCATCGGCCAGCAGCACATGGGTGAACACCGGGCCGGGATGGAACTGGAACTGGCGGCTGCCTGCCTCATACACCGATACGCCAAGCACATCGGCCGGCAACAGGTCCGAGGTGAACTGCACGCGCTGGAAGCCCAGGCCCAGACTGCTGGCCAGCGCGTGGGCCAGCGTGGTCTTGCCGAGGCCGGGCAGGTCCTCGATCAGCAGATGTCCACCGGACAGCAGAGCGACGAAGGCGAGCCGCACTTCCGGAACCTTGCCCAGCACCAGCGCGTTGACCTGATCCTGGGCCTCCCGCAGGGACTGGCGCAGTTGATCGGTTAGCATGCTGGGACTGGGGGACGAAGCTGGCATGATCGTCTCTGATCTGGAATCTCCTCGATTATCCATAGAGCAATGCAGGGCGAACAGCGCGCACGGACGATTTTTCTCTGGTTATGGACGCTGGTCACAGCGGCCAAGCTGGTGGTGGCCGCGCGCCTGCCACTGTTCGTCGATGAAGCGTTCTACTGGCAGGAAGGCCAGCACCTGGCGGCGGCCTATTCCGATCTGCCGGGCCTGACCGCGTGGATGGCCCGGCTGGGCGTGGAGATCGGCGGTCATCACGTGCTGGCCCTGCGCCTGCCGTTCCTGGCGATCGGTGCGTTGCTGCCGTGGCTGGTTTCGCGCATCGCCACGCGCTGGTTCGGTGCCGTGGCCGGTTGGCAGGCAGGCAGCCTTACTCTGCTGATGCCACTGTCGGCCACGCTGGGGCTGCTGGCGGTGCCGGACGTGCCCATGGCGCTGGCGGCCGTGCTGTGCCTGCACGCGGGTGCGCGCCTGCTGCACAACGTGGACGCATCATCGGCGATGAAGCTGGCGTTGGGCCTGCTGATCGGTGCGCTCAGCCACTATCGCTTCATCGGCGTGATCGGCGTCGGCTTCATCGCGTTGCTGGCGTTGCCGCAGGGCCGGCGCATGCTGGCCGATCCGCGGGTCTGGGTCGCGCTGGCCATCGGTGTACTGGCCTGGTTGCCGTTGCTGGCGTGGAATGCGGACAACCACGATGCCGGGCTGAAGTTCCAGGTGGTCGAGCGCCATCCCTGGGCGTTCGAGTGGGGTGGGCTGTGGTTCCTGGTGATCCAGCCGATGCTGGTCACCCCCATCCTGTGCATCGCGATGTGGAAGGTGGCGCTGGCCGGCACGCGCAGCGGTGGTGGTGCGCGCGTGCAGTGGCGCTACTTCGGGCTGGTGGGCGGCGTATCGACGCTGGGCATCTTCCTGCTGGGGTTCTTCACCGATGTCGAGCGCATCAGTTTCCACTGGCCGCTGCCGGGCTACCTGGCGCTGCTGGTCGCGGTACCGGTGGTGCTCAATGGATGGCCGCGCTGGCTGCGCAGGACAGGGTGGTGGCTGGCAGGGCTGGGCATGGTGCTGGCGTTCGGCTACTACCTGATGGCATCCACGCCGGCACTGCGCGAGCAGATGGCCGGCAGCAAGTACTACCCGCGCAATTTCGCCGGCTGGGAGCCGTTGGCCGCGGCGGTCCGCGAGGAACTGCAGCAGATGCCGGAAGGCACGCGTGTCCTGGCCGGCAACTTCAAGGTGGGGGCCGAGCTGGGCTTCCAGCTGGGCGATGGCGATATCGAAGTGTTGCCGCACCCGCTCAACGACAAGCATGGCCGCACGGCGCAGCTGGCGCAGTGGAACCTGGTGCATGCCGGTGAGCGCACCGCGCCCATGCTGCTGGTGCTGTCACCCAGCGACCAGCGGTACCGCGAGCTGCTGGACCGCTATCACGCGGTCTGCGAACAGGTGGGGCCGCTGCCGGCACCACGGATTGTCAGCAGTGACCACGGCTTCCAGCGCTTCCTGCTGTTCCGCCTGCCGGCGCAGCGCGCGCCGGGGCCCTGCGTGACGCCGGCGATGGCGTGGCTGGATGCGCCGTCCAATGGCGAGAAGGTGTCCGGCACGCTGGCGATCCGGGGCTGGGCCTTCAAGGACGGCGTCGGCCTAGCGCGCGTGGAGGTGCTGGTCGATGGCCGTTCGATCGGCGATGCACGCTACGGTCGCGAGTTCGACCTGCGCCCGGCCTGGCCGGACAGCACCGATCCGCAGCATCCGGCCGTGGGCTTCGATGCCAGCCTCGATACCTCCGTGCTGGCACCGGGCAAGCACTGGCTGGGCCTGCGCCTGTACGGCCACGACGGCAGCGTGGAAGCATGGCAGGAGCAGCCGTTCGTGGTGGAGAAGCGCTGAAGGCGCTACCCCGGGGCTCAGGGCACCCGGAATCCGGCCCTGCGCAGCAGGCCGCACAGAGCGATCAGGGGCAGGCCGACCAGCGCAGTGGGATCGCGGCTGTCGATGGCTTCGAACAGGCTGATGCCCAGTCCTTCGCATTTGAAGCTGCCGGCACAGTCAAGGGGCTGCTCGGCAGCGACATAACGGGCGATTTCCGCGGCATCAAGATGACGGAAGCGCACTTCGGTCAGATCCAGCGCTGCGAAAGATTCTCCGTTCCGCGTGAGATTGAGGGCGGTGTGGAAGCGTACGGTGCGTCCGGCCATGGCCGCCAACTGCGCACAGGCGGCATCGACCGTGCCTGGCTTGCCCAGCGGCCGCCCCTCCAGATCGGCGACCTGGTCCGAGCCGATCACCCAGGCGCCCGGGTGGCGGGCGGCCACATCGGCCGCCTTGGCCGCGGCCAGGCGTACCGCCAGATCCAGCGGGGCTTCACCGCTCAACGGCGTTTCATCCACCTCCGGGCGCGCGCACTCGAACGGCAGGGCCAGCCGCTGCAGCAGTTCGCGGCGGTAACGGGAGGTGGAGGCCAGGACCAGGGGCATGCAACAATACCGGGGCAGGGTGCGGCAGTCTGGCCCGGGCTGACTGCCAGCGGCAAGCCTCATGTGGCGGGCATTTGACAGCCGCCGCCCGGATCCTTAGTATTCAGCGGCTTATGTCCGCGAACGTGCCCGAAACGCTGGATGCCTGGCGGATGGTTGTAGCGCGAAGGCGCTTCGACGGTCAGGTGTCCCTGGCTGAATTGACCCGCCTGCAGGGGTTGGTCGCAGATACCGACGGCGAGTGCGTGTACTCGCTTGAGTTCGGTCGCGACGACGTCTTGCGGGTATCCTATGTGGAACTGACCATCGACACCGCGCTGCCGCTGACCTGTCAGCGCAGCATGCAGCGATTCCTGTTGCCGGTGAAGGTGACCCAGAGGCTTGGCCTGATCCGCGACGAGGACGAGGAATCGTCCCTGCCGGAGGAATACGAGGCGTTGCTGGTGCCGGAAGATGGCCAGCTGCGTCCGCTGGACCTGGTCGAGGACGAGCTGGTGCTGGCGGTGCCGGTGGTGCCGCTGTCACCCGACGGTGAAGCAGTCGACAAGGACTGGGCACCGAGCGAAGAAGAAACGAAGAAGGCCAACCCGTTCGCGGCGTTGGCGGCGTTGAAGAAACAATAGCAGCCGGTTGTCGTCGGCGGCTGCGGCGAAAGCGAAAAGTGTGCTGGGCGCTGGCGTCCTGTGCGACGAAACGACGAAGCAAAACGAACCGAGTTTGGAGCAATCCCATGGCTGTCCAGAAATCCCGTGTTACCCCGTCCCGTCGCGGCCAGCGTCGTTCGCATGACGCCCTGAGCGCCAAGCAGCTGTCGACCGACCCGACCACCGGTGAAGTGCATCTGCGTCACCACATCACTGCCGACGGTTTCTACCGTGGCAAGAAGGTCATCCAGACCAAGACCTCGGCCGTCGAAGAAGATTGATGTGCCGGGAAGGCCGCTGCCCGACGGGCAGCGGCCTTTGCCTTCTTTCCCCGGGCGTGCCGGTGATCGGCGGCCCGCGCAACAGGAAACATGATGAGCAAGCGGATCTACTCGAGGATCGCGGGCACCGGCAGCTATTTGCCGGAAAAGGTCCTGACCAACGCCGACCTGGAAAAAATGGTCGAAACCTCGGACGAGTGGATCCAGACGCGCACCGGTATTCGTGAGCGGCACATTGCGGCCGAAGGCGAGACCACCAGCGATCTCGGCTACCAGGCTGCGCTGCGTGCGCTTGAAGCGGCGGGCATCGACGCTTCCCAGCTCGACATGATCGTGGTCGGCACGACCACGCCTGATCTGATTTTCCCGTCCACCGCGTGCCTCATCCAGGCCAAGCTCGGTGTGGCCGGTTGCCCCGCCTTCGACGTCAACGCGGCCTGCTCGGGCTTCGTGTTCGCGCTGAGCGTGGCCGACAAGTTCATCCGTTCCGGCGACTGCAGGCACGTGCTGGTGATCGGCGCGGAAACCCTGACCCGCATCGTCGACTGGAACGACCGCACCACCTGCGTGCTGTTCGGTGATGGTGCTGGCGCCGTCGTGCTCAAGGCCGACGAGGAAACTGGCATCCTCAGCACGCATCTGCACTCTGATGGCAGCAAGAAGGAACTGCTGTGGAATCCGGTTGGCGTTTCGGCCGGTTTCAAGGACGGCGCCAATGGCGGCGGCACCATCAACATGAAGGGCAACGACGTGTTCAAGTACGCCGTCAAGGCGCTGGACTCGGTCGTGGACGAGACCCTGGCTGCCAATGGCCTGGACAAGTCGGACCTGGACTGGCTGATCCCGCACCAGGCCAACCTGCGCATCATCGAAGCCACCGCCAAGCGGCTGGAAATGTCGATGGACCAGGTCGTGGTCACCGTCGACCAGCATGGCAACACCTCGTCCGGCTCGGTGCCGCTGGCGCTGGACGCTGCGGTCCGCTCGGGCCGCGTCGAGCGCGGTCAGCTGCTGCTGCTGGAAGCCTTTGGTGGCGGCTTCACGTGGGGTTCGGCCCTGTTGCGCTATTGATAGTGCAAGTTACGACAACGTGAAGTCTGTCGTTGCGGCCCTCCGGGGCCGTAACGCGTTTAAGGAGGTCCTGTCATGGTTGAGCCCATCGTCATCGACGGGCAGCGCGCCTGGCTGAAGCAGTACGGCAAGGGAAGCCGAGCCATGGCCCTGGGCCTGCTCAATTTCGTCGCCCGCCGGTTCCAGCTGGACGCGCTGCGCCCGCCGCCGCACCGGGGCGGAGACGCCGCACGCGAGGTCGAGGCCCGCCGCCTGGGCGAACTGCAGGCACAAGGGGTGAACGTGCCCGACGTGATCGGCAGCGGCCATGCCGCGCTGGTGATCGGGGACAACGGCAGCTCGTTCAACACCTGCCTGCGCGAGGCCGACGACGCCGGGCGGGACCGGCTGGTGATGGCCGCAATGCGGGCACTTGCCGAAGCACACAGCCGTGGCGCCTATTTCGGCCAGCCGCTGCCGCGCAACCTCACCTGGGATGGTGAGCGGGTCGGTTTCATCGACTTCGAGGAAGATCCGCTGGAAGTGATGGATCTGGCCGAAGCCCAGGCGCGCGACTGGCTGATGTTCGGCTATGGCGTGGCCAAGTACTACGCCGACCGGCCCGACTGCCTACAGGCGATGATGGCCGAGGCGATCGGCACCGTGCAGGCGCCGGTACGCGAGCACGTGCACGCTGTGAGCGGCCGCCTGCAGCGCCTGGCCCGGGTCTGCATGAAGCTCGGACGCTCGGCGCGCACGCTGGCCCATTCGATCTTCATCGCGCACGGCGCCACCACCATGGGGGTGCTGATGGTGGTCGGGCTGTGCATGGACTTCTTTGCCGATGGCGAACTGGACATTCTGCAGTTGTTCTGCTGATTGCATCCGCCGGGCATGGCCCGGCGCTACCGGAGCCGTTCACCGGGCATGGCTTGGCGCTGCCGCAACCGTTCGCCGGCCCGGCATTGCTGGCGCGCTCCATACGCCCTGCATACGCGCACGTACAGACGACACGGCGGATTCACCCTTATCATGGCCCGCTTCGATTGCAACAAGCGGATGACCGCGTGACCGTATCCACCCTCGCTTTTGTCTTCCCCGGCCAGGGCTCGCAGTCTGTGGGCATGGTGGCCGAGCTGGCCGAGCTGCACCCGCAGGTGCGTGAGGCCTTCACCGAGGCATCCGATGGTGCCGGCGTCGACCTGTGGGCGCTGTCCCAGGGTGGCCCGGAGGAAATGCTCAACCGTACCGAATACACGCAGCCGGCCCTGCTGGCGGCGAGCATCGGCGTGTGGCGCGCCTGGAACGCCGTGGGTGGTCCGCGCCCGTCGGTGCTGGCCGGCCACAGCCTGGGCGAGTACACGGCGCTGGTCGCCGCTGGCGCGCTGAGCCTGCATGACGGTGCGCACCTGGTGCGCCTGCGCGGCCAGCTGATGCAGGACGCGGCTCCGGCCGGCGTGGGCGCCATGGCCGCCGTGCTCGGCGCCGAAGACCAGCTGGTGCTGGACGTCTGCGCCGAAGCAGCGGGCAGCCAGGTGGTGGTACCGGCCAACTTCAACTCGCCCGGCCAGATCGTGATCGGTGGCGATGCGGCAGCAGTCGACCGCGCGCTGGCGTTGCTGGCCGAAAAGGGCGTGCGCAAGGCAGTGAAGCTGGCCGTCAGCGTGCCCTCGCATACCCCGTTGATGCGCGAGGCCGCCAACCGTCTGGCCGAAGTGATGGCCGGGCTGTCCTGGCAGGCTCCGCAGCTGCCGGTGGTACAGAACGTCGATGCCCAGGTGCACGACGGCGTGGATGCCATCCGCACCGCGCTGGTCCAGCAGCTGTACCAGCCGGTGCAGTGGACCGGTTGCGTGCAGGCCCTGGCCGCCCGTGGCATCACCCAGGTTGCCGAATGTGGCCCGGGCAAGGTGCTGACCGGCCTGGTCAAGCGCATCGACAAGGCCATCGACGGCCGTTCGCTGGCCACCCCGGGCGACTTTGAAAGCGCCCGCGAGGCATGGTCGGCCTGATCGCCCCTGTTCCTGCCGACCCTGCCAGTGGCCGCTGCACGCGGCGCGGGTGGGGCGGCTGCCCCCGTCTGAGGAAACCATCATGAGCAAGCCCCTGCAGGGTGAAATCGCACTGGTCACCGGCGCCAGCCGTGGCATCGGTGCCGCCATTGCCGATCTGCTGGCCGCCCAGGGCGCCACCGTCATCGGCACCGCCACCACCGAGTCCGGCGCTGCGGCGATCGGCGAGCGCCTGGCGGCCCACGGTGGTCACGGCCGCGCGCTGAACGTCACCGATGCCGCCGCACTGGACAGCGTGCTGGATGGCATCGCCAAGGAATTCGGCCCGATCTCGATCCTGGTCAACAACGCCGGCATCACCCGCGACAATCTGCTGATGCGCATGAAGGACGATGACTGGGCCTCGATCATCGACACCAACCTGACCAGCGTGTTCCGCACCAGCAAGGCGGTCATGCGCGGCATGATGAAGGCACGCAAGGGCCGCATCATCAACATCGCCTCGGTGGTGGGCGTGACCGGCAATGCCGGCCAGGCCAACTACGCGGCCGCCAAGGCCGGCATCATCGGCTTCAGCAAGTCGCTGGCCAAGGAGATCGGCTCGCGTGGCGTCACCGTCAACGTGGTCGCGCCGGGCTTCATCGACACCGACATGACCAAGGCACTGCCGGAAGAAGCGCGCACCGCGCTGATCAACGACATCGCCCTCGAACGCCTGGGTTCACCGGAAGACATCGCCCATGCGGTGGCCTTCCTGGCCAGCCCGGCTGCCGGCTACATCACCGGCGAAACCCTCCATGTGAACGGCGGCATGTACATGCCGTAAGCAAGGGGCGCACGGATTGCGCCGCAAGTGGTTGATCTGCGTGGATTTTTGCTGCAATGCAAGGGCGCGCCGGTTTCCACTACACTATCCCACGGCCATCGCCCTTGATGGCGACCACTTTTGAACCACAACTCCATCTGGAGCGAGATCCCATGAGCACCATCGAAGAACGCGTCAAGAAAATCGTCGTCGAACAGCTTGGCGTCAAGGAAGAAGAAGTCACCACCAGCGCATCGTTCGTCGATGACCTGGGCGCTGACTCGCTGGACACCGTCGAGCTGGTGATGGCGCTGGAAGAAGAATTCGAGTGCGAAATCCCGGACGAAGAAGCCGAGAAGATCAGCACCGTGCAGGCCGCCATCGACTACATCAAGGCCCACGTCAAGGCCTGATGTCAGACGGCAGTGCGCGTGCGGGCATCCGCCCGGCGCGCACCGCACCCCATGGGGCCGCTGTTGCGGCCCCGTGTGTTTGCGCATCACACCGAAGCAAACCGCGTTGCCCGAAAGCATCTTCGGGTCAGGAGAATCAGCAATGAAGCGTCGCGTCGTCGTAACCGGCCTGGGTATCGTCTCGCCGTTGGGCAATGATCTGGCCAGCAGCTGGGAAGGCATCACCCATGGTCGTTCGGGCATCGGTCCGCTGACCAACGTCGCCGATTCCTACCTGGAACGGTTCACCACCAAGATTGCAGGTGAGGTCAAGGGCTTCGACATCACCGCCGACAATGCACTGTTCGGCAAGTACCGGGTCAGCGGCAAGGATGCCAAGAAGATGGACCCGTTCATCCATTACGGCCTCGGTGCCTCGTTCATGGCCCTGCATGATTCGGGCCTGGAGATCACCGACGCCAATGCCGAGCGCATCGGCGCCATCGTCGGCGCCGGCATCGGCGGCCTGCTCGGCATCGAAGAGCAGACCATCGAATTCCACGAGGGCAAGAAGATCTCGCCCTTCTACGTGCCCAAGACCATCATCAACATGCTGCCGGGCCAGCTGAGCATCATCACCGGCCTGAAGGGCCCGTCGTTCTCGGCGGTTTCGGCATGCGCCACCTCGAACCACTCGATCGGCACCGCCATGCGCATGATCCAGTACGGCGATGCGGACGTGATGGTGGTGGGCGGCGCCGAGCGCGGCTCCTCGCCGACCGCCGTGGGCGGCTTCTGCGCGATGAAGGCCATGTCCACCCGCAACGACGCACCGGAACAGGCCTCGCGCCCCTGGGACAAGGACCGCGACGGCTTCGTGCTGGGCGACGGTGCCGGCATCCTGATCCTGGAAGAGTACGAGCACGCCAAGGCCCGTGGCGCGAAGATCTATTGCGAGCTGGCCGGCTTCGGCGCCAGCTCCGACGCGTACCACATGACCGCGCCGAGCGAGAACGGCGAAGGCGCTGCCCGCTGCATGACCATGGCGTTGAAGGACGCTGGCCTGAATCCGGAACAGGTGGGTTACCTCAACGCACATGGCACCTCCACGCCGCTGGGCGACCTGGGCGAAACCATGGCGATGAAGACGGCCTTCGGCGACCACGCCTACAAGATGATGGTCAGCTCCACCAAGTCGATGACCGGCCACCTGCTCGGCGCTGCCGGCGGTGTGGAGGCGATCTTCTCGGTGATGGCGCTGCAGGACAACGTCATCCCGCCGACCATCAACCTGCAGGAGCCGGGCGAAGGCTGTGATCTGGACTACGTCCCCAATGAAGCGCGCCAGGCCAAGGTCGACGTGGTGATGTCCAATGGCTTCGGCTTCGGCGGCACCAACGGCACGCTGATCTTCAAGCGCGTCTGACCGGGTTGTCGCGTCGGGCCGTGCTCGACCGGACGTGCTCCACGCACGAGGAAGCCGCCGCAAGGCGGCTTCCGTGTATCTGAATTCCCCTGCAGGCCACCATGACCCACGCCCCGCTGATCCACCCGCTGCCGCATCCGATCGATCTGCTGGCCCTGCAGCAGCAGGCGCCGGAACGTTTCCCGCTGCTGATGGAGTCCACCGCTTCCGGCACCGCGCAGGGCCGCTGGAGCCTGCTGTTGGCCGCACAGGGCGACACGCTGCGCCTGGATGCCGATGGTCGCGTGCGCGACCAGCAGGATACGGTGCAGCCCGGCAGTTTCCTGCAGGCGCTGGACCGCGCCTGGCAGCAGGCACGGCTGCCGCACGATGGCAGTCACAGCCTGCCGTTCCGCGGCGGCTGGGCCTTGATGCTCGACTACGAAGTGGCCAGCCAGATCGAACCGGTGCTGCCGGCGCGTGCGCGCGATGATGGCCGGCCGACGGCGCTGGCGCTGCGCTGCCCGGCGGCCGTGCTGCACGATCACCAGAACCACGCCAGCTTCGTCATCGCCGAAGCGGGCGAGCAGGCGCTGCTGGACTCGCTGGTGGCGCTGGCCGCGCAGGCGCTGCCGGAGGCGGGGCAGGGCTGGCAGCCGCCGCAGTCGGTCGGCGAAGACGCGCCGCAGCGCTTCACCGACGGCGTGCGCCGGGTGATCGACTACCTGCACGCCGGCGATGTGTTCCAGGTGAACCTGTCGCGGCGCTGGAGCGCGCAGTTCGCCACGCCGGTCAGCCCGCAGGCCCTGTACGCACAGCTGCGCCGCGCCAACCCCGCACCGTTTGCCGGCCTGTTCAGTGCGTTTGGGCGGCACGTGGTCAGCTCCTCGCCGGAGCGGCTGGTATCGGTGCATGCCGGCCACGCGCAGACCCGGCCGATCGCGGGCACGCGCCCGCGTTTCGAGGGTGACGATGATGCCGCGCGCATCCAGGAGCTGGTCGGGCACCCGAAGGAGCGCGCCGAGCACGTGATGCTGATCGACCTCGAACGCAACGATCTGGGCCGCATCTGCCTGCCCGGCACCGTGGTGGTCGATGAACTGATGACGGTGGAGAGCTACGCCCATGTGCACCACATCGTCAGCAACGTCAGCGGCCATCTGCGCCCGGAGGTCACCCCCGGCGAAGTGATCGCCGCAACGTTCCCCGGCGGCACCATCACCGGCTGCCCGAAGGTGCGCTGCATGCAGATCATCAGCGAGCTGGAGCAGGTGCCGCGCGGTGCCTATACCGGGGCGTTCGGCTGGCTGAACCGCGATGGCGACCTGGACCTGAACATCCTGATCCGTACCGCCGAGGTGGACGGCCACGAGGTCAGTTTCCGCACCGGCGCCGGCATCGTGGTCGATTCGGACCCGGACAAGGAGCTGGACGAGACCCGTGCCAAAGCGCGTGGCCTGCTGCGCGCCCTGGGCCAGCAAGGGTAGGCGATCGACCCCCGCCGGGCATGGCCCGGCGCTACCGATGCATCACCCTCCCGGTAGCGCCGGGCCATGCCCGGCGGATTGGGGATTGATTCGCCGGGCATGGCCCGGCGCTACCGCCCTCAATCGACGTGGAAGGCCAGGGTGGCGGCGACCGCCTGCTGCCACCCGGCATACAGCGTCTCGCGCCGTGCTGCCGGCATCTGCGGCTCGAAACGGCGGTCCAGTCCCCATTGCGCGGCGATCTGTTCGCGGCTTTCCCAGAATCCCACCGCCAGCCCGGCCAGGTAGGCCGCGCCCAGCGCCGTGGTCTCGGTCAGCCGTGGCCGCAGCAGCGGAACGCCCAGAATGTCGGCCTGGAAGCTGGCAAGGAAGTCGTTGCCGATCGCGCCGCCGTCGGCACGCAGCTCGCTCAGGCCGATACCTGCATCGGACTGCATGGCATCGAGTACATCGCGGGTCTGGTAAGCCATTGCTTCCAATGCTGCACGCACGAAGTGCGACCTGCTGGTGCCCCGGGTCAGGCCGAACATCGCTCCACGCACGTCGCTGCGCCAGTAAGGCGCACCCAGGCCCACGAACGCCGGCACCAGATAGACGCCAGCGCTGTCGCCGACCTTCGCGGCCAGCGCCTGGCTGTCGCTGGCCCGATCGATCATGCGCAGGCCGTCGCGCAGCCACTGCACCACCGAGCCGGCGATGAAGATCGACCCCTCCAGTGCGTACTCCACGCGCCCGTCCAGGCCCCAGGCGATGGTGGTCAGCAGGCCATTGTGCGAACGCACGGCCTGCGTTCCGGTGTGCATCAGCATGAAGCAGCCGGTGCCGTAGGTGTTCTTCACCATGCCCGGCTGGAAGCAGGCCTGGCCGAACAGCGCGGCCTGCTGGTCGCCAGCGATACCGGCGATCGGAATCGGGTGGTCGAAGAAGAACTGCGGCCGGGTGTGCGCGTACACCGCGCTGGAGTCACGCACCTGCGGCAGCATGGCGCGCGGAATGTCCAGCAGCGCGAGCAGCTCGTCGTCCCAGTCCAGGGTGTGGATGTTGAACAGCAGCGTGCGTGCGGCGTTGCTGTAGTCCGTCACGTGTGCCTGGCCGCCACTGAGATTCCAGACCAGCCAGCTGTCGATGGTGCCGAACAGCAGTTCGCCACGCTCCGCGCGCTGTTGTGCGCCTTCCACGTGATCGAGGATCCAGCGCACCTTGGTGGCCGAGAAGTAGGCATCGATCAGCAGGCCGGTGCGTTCACGGATCAGCGCTTCGTGCCCCTGCGAGCGCAACCGCTCGCAGATGGCCTGGCTTTGCCGGGACTGCCAGACGATGGCGTTGTGGATCGGCTGGCCCGTGGCGCGTTCCCAGACCACGGTGGTCTCGCGCTGGTTGGTGATGCCCAGTGCGGCGATGTGGCGCGGGTCGATCTGTTCGCGGCTGAGCAGCTCGGTCAGCGTGGCGTAGACGCTGGTGAGGATCTCGCGCGGGTCATGTTCCACCCAACCGGGCTGCGGGAAAATCTGGGCGAACTCACGTTGCGCGCTGCCGACGATGTCGCCGGCGTGATCGAACAGGATCGCGCGCGAACTGGTGGTGCCCTGATCGATGGCCAGCACGTAGCGGGGCGTCATGCGGCGTCTCCGGTAGCGATGGGGAAATCCTACTGCATCGGCAGCGACGGGCCATGCAGGGTGTCACCGCGATCGGCCGGGCATGGCCTGGTGCTGCTGTTCCTCCAACCAGTCCTGCAGGCGTGCCACCTGTGCGGTGTCCAGCCGCAGTCCCAGCTTGCTCCGCCGCCACAGTATGTCCTCGGCGGTATGCGCCCATTCGTGATCGCGCAGGAACACGACCTCATGGGCGTGCAGCCCACCGCCGAAGTGTTCGCCGAGATCGTCCATGCCCTGCACCCCGTGCAGCAGCTCGGTGCTGCGGCTGCCATAGGCCTCGGCCCAGCGCCGCGTAGTGTCCTCAGGCAACCACGGTGCGAGTCTCCGCAGGTGAGAGCGTGCCTGCACGGCATCGCCCCAGTCGCTGCCCGGCAGCGGCGTCCCGGCTGCCGTCCATGCCGGCCCCATCTGCGGCAGGTGGGGCCGCAGCAGATCCAGCGCTTCTTCGGCCAGAACGCGGTAGGTGGTCAGCTTCCCCCCCAGCACGTGCACGGCGGGCGCGCCCTGCACCTGCAACTGCAGGCGATAGTCGCGGCTGAGTCGTGCCGCGCGCGGATCCGGGTCGGCCAGCAGCGGGCGCACGCCGGCAAACTGCCAGACCACCTCCGTCGCCGTGATCGGCTGGCGCAGATAGCGGTTGGCCGCCTCGCACAGGTATGTCACTTCCGAAGGCAGCACGTGGCAGCGCGCCGGATCGCCCTGATAGTCGGTGTCGGTGGTACCCACCAGCAGGTGGTCGTGGGTGAAGGGCAGCAGGAATACGACCCGTCCGTCGGGCTGCTGCAGCAGGCAGGCGCTGTCATCGGGCCAGGGCCGGCGCAGCACGATGTGGCTGCCCTGCACCAGGCGCAGGGCCGGTGTGCCGCTGCGCGCCTGCATGCGTTGCAGCAGGCCTCCGGCCCAGGGACCGGCCGCGTTGGCCACGGCATGTGCATGCACCGTCTGCTGCTGTCCCGCTGCATCGACCAGTACCGCCCGCCAGTGGCCCTGCTCGCCGTGCAGTTCGACGCAGCGGGTGCGAACCTGTACACGCGCGCCGCGTTGCGCGGCATCCAGCGCGTTGAGCAATACCAGGCGTGCATCGTCCACCTGCGCGTCGGCATAGCTGAAGGCCTGGTGCAACGATGGCGACAGCCACGTGCCCAACGGGTCGTGTGGCAGGTGCAGTGCGCGCGAAGCCGGAAACGCTGCGCCGCGATGGCCGAGGTGGTCATACAGCCACAGGCCGAGCCGCAGCATCCAGCGTGGCCGCAGGTGGGGTTCCCAGGGCAGCACGAAGCGCAGCGGCCGGACCAGGCAGGGCGCCTGCCTGCGGAGTACATCGCGTTCGCCCAGCGCCTTGCGCACCAGGCCGAACTCGCCCTGTTCCAGGTAGCGCAGCCCGCCATGGACCAGCTTGCTGCTGGCGCTGGAGGTATGTGACGCAAGATCGTGCTGCTCGCAGAGCAGCACGCGCAGGCCGCGGCCTGCGGCGTCGCGTGCGATGCCGGCGCCGTTGATGCCACCTCCGATCACCAGCAGGTCGACATTGTCCATCCCGATCACCGGCCTTCCGTCCTTTGCAGAGTCAAGCCCTGCTCGACGTCCGGAAAAAAGCAGTCGAGCACGACCCGACTCTACACAGAACGCGGGTGACGAAAACGACGACGGGCCCCGAAGGGCCCGTCGCGTACAGACAGTGAAGCAGACGGTGCTTAGAAGCGGGCGCCGATACCCACGCCGACAGTCCACGGATCCAGCTTGGCTTCGCCGATCTTCTCGCCACCCACCTTGACGTCCGGGCGGGCGCGCATGTAGCGGGCATCAGCACGGGCGAACCAGGTGGAGTTGATGTTCATGTCGACGCCGACGGTGCCGATCACGCCCTTGGCATCCTTCAGGCGGATGTCGGAGCTGCTGCCGTCAGCCAGCGATTCGTTGCTGAAGGCCGACTGGAAGTAGCCCACGCCCACGAACGGGCGGAACACGTTGTCGGCCTGGCCGAAGTGGTACTGGCCGCTCAGCGCGACCGGCTGCTGCTCGACGCTGCCCAGGCGGGTGTTGCCCGGACCCTTGACGCGGTGATCGAACTTGTCGGCAGCGCCCCACAGCTCAACGGCCCAGTTGTCGTTGACGTAGTAGCTGAAGCTGACGGTCGGCGCCGGGCCGCCATCGAGCTTCTTGACGCCGGTGATCGGGTCATTCTTCGGCTGCAGCAGCGTGACGCCGCCAACCACGGCAAAATGCTTGCCCGAGGCGGTGTCGGTGGTGCTGCTGTCCTGGGCGAAAGCGGCCGGCGCGAAGGCGGCGGAGGTCAGCAGGGCGAGACTCAGGATACGGATGGAGCGCATGGGGGTATCTCCTAATGTTTCTTGTTTTTGGGCCCCCGGTTGCGGGGCGAGCACACCGTAGTCGCCTCAACATGAATCGAATCCGACGCGCGTTAAAAAATAGTTCGCTCTGTTCAGCGATGAGTTCGAAAAGCCTGTTTTCATGGGGTTTTTGCTCTGGAGGAATGTTCATGCAGTTGCACAAACCGTGAGCGCGCCAACGCTCTGCACCGGCCTGCCCGCGCAGGTGAACACGCGATCGCGCGTGTTGCTGCTTGGTTCGATGCCGGGTGCTGCGTCGCTGCACGCTGGCCAGTACTACGCGCATCCACGCAATCGTTTCTGGCCGCTCATGTCCGATATCTGCGGCTTTGACGCTGGTTTGCCCTATCCGCAACGCATGCGCGCCCTGAACGCCGCCGGTGTCGGGGTGTGGGATGTGATCGGCCGATGCGAGCGCCGGGGCAGCCTGGATGCGGACATCGTGCGTGGCACGGAAGTGGCCAACGCGCTGCCGGAACTGATCGCCCTGCTGCCTGAGCTGCAGCTGATCGGCTGCAATGGTGCTGCGTCGATGCAGGCTTTCCAGCGCTGGGTGCTGCCTGTCCTGGGGGAGCCACCGCGTGTGCTGGCGTTGCCCTCGACCAGCCCGGCCAATGCGGCCTGGTCGCTGCAGCGCCTGCGTCAGGCCTGGCAGCCGGTGGCCGATGCACTGGCGACATGAAGCGGACATCGTGCGGACAATACGCTACCCACTGGAGGTGCCTGCGCCCCATGGGCAACAGCGTGTCCCGGCTGCGTGCGTACTGAAAACACCTGTAACGGTTGGCGCTGGCCCCCGCTGGCCGCACAATAGACGTTTCCCTACACCAGATTGCCGGAGTTATCCCCATGGCCGAAATCAAGGAAGCACTTGTCCCCGATATCGGTGACTACAGCGATATCCCGGTAATCGAGGTGCTTGTCGCCGTTGGCGATACGGTCAGGAAGGACCAGGGCCTGGTGACGCTGGAAAGCGACAAGGCGACCATGGAAGTGCCGTCTTCGGTGGCCGGTGTGGTCAAGGAGATCAAGGTCAAGGTGGGTGACACCCTGTCCGAGGGCAAGGTCGTGGCGCTGATCGAAGTGGCGGCAGACGAGGCCGCAGCGCCGGCCGCTCCGGCCCCGGCCCCGGCCAAGGCCGCTGCCCCGGCGGCTGCCACCCAGAGCGCCCCGGCCCCGGCGGCTGCCGCGCCGGCCGCCCCGGCTGCCGGTGGCGGTGCGGTTGAAGCCCGGGTGCCGGACATCGGCGATTACACCGACATCCCGGTCATCGAGGTGCTGGTCGCCGTGGGCGACACCGTCAAGAAGGATCAGGGCCTGGTCACGCTGGAAAGCGACAAGGCGACCATGGAAGTGCCGTCCTCGGTGGCCGGTGTGGTCAAGGAACTGAAGGTCAAGGTGGGGGACACCCTGTCGCAGGGCAATGTGGTGGCCATCATCGAAGCCGAGGGTGCTGCTGCGCCGGCGCCGACCCGCGAAGCGGCTGCGGCGGCCCCGGCCGCTGCCGAGACCGCCACCAAGGTCGAGCCGGTCGCTGTGCCCGCCCAGCCGGACAAGCTGGCGGCTCGTGAGATCGCGTCGGCCGGCGCTCCGTCCAGCCCGCCCGTACAGTTCAACGCCGATGGCGTGCTGCCGGCCAAGGTGCCGTATGCCACCCCGGCGGTGCGCGTGTTCGCCCGCGAGCTGGGCGTGGACCTGCTGCAGATCAGCGGTACCGAGAAGGGCGGGCGCATCACCAAGGGTGACGTGCAGAAATTCGTCAAGGCCGCGCTCAGTGGTGGCGTTCCGGCCGCGGGCGGCACCGCTGCCGCCGCAGGCGGTGGGCTGAACCTGCTGCCGTGGCCGAAGGTCGATTTCAGCAAGTTCGGCGAGACCGAAGTGCAGCCGCTGTCGCGCATCAAGAAGATCTCCGGCGCGAACCTGGCCCGCAACTGGGCGATGATTCCGCACGTCACCCAGTTCGACCAGGCCGACATCACCGATCTGGAAGCACTGCGCGTGGCACTGAACAAGGAGAACGAGAAGGCCGGCATCAAGCTGACCATGCTCGCCTTCCTGATCAAGGCCAGCGCCGCAGCGCTGAAGAAGTTCCCGGAGTTCAACGCCTCGCTGGACGCCAGCGGCGAGAACCTGACCCTGAAGAAGTACTTCAACATCGGGTTCGCCGCCGATACGCCGAACGGCCTGGTCGTGCCGGTGATCCGCGACGTCGACAAGAAGGGCGTGGTGCAGATCGCGCAGGAAACCGGCGAGCTGGCCAAGAAGGCGCGCGACGGCAAGCTGGGCCCGGCCGACATGAGTGGCGGCTGCTTCTCGATCAGCTCGCTGGGCGGGATCGGTGGCACCGCGTTCACCCCGATCGTCAATGCCCCGGAAGTGGCCATCCTGGGCGTGTCCAAGTCCTCCATCCAGCCGGTCTGGAATGGCAAGGAATTCGCACCGAAGCTGCTGCTGCCGCTGTCGCTGAGCTACGACCACCGCGTCATCGATGGCGCCCTGGCCGCACGCTTCACCACGTACCTGTCGCAGGTACTGGCCGACATGCGTCGCGTGCTGCTGTAAGGCACCCGCTTCGCCCCCACCGTGTGGCCGTCGCCCCTGGCGCGGCCGCCTGACGAAACGCAGTGACAGCCCGCCGGCCACCCCGGCCGGGCATGAGGAAAACCACCATGGCCACGATTGAAGTCAAGGTTCCCGACATCGGCGATTACAGCGATGTGCCGGTGATCGAAGTGTTGGTCGCCGTCGGCGATACGGTGAAGAAGGACCAGGGCCTGGTGACCCTGGAATCGGACAAGGCCACGCTGGAAGTGCCGTCCTCGGCCGCCGGTGTGGTCAAGGAACTGAAGGTCAAGCTCGGCGATACGCTGTCCGAGGGGGCCGTGGTGGTCCTGCTGGACACCGAAGGAGCCGCCGAGGCCCCGGCCAAGGCAGCCGCACCTGCGCCTGCGGCCGCCGCCCCGGCCAGCAAGCCGCCGGTGACCCCGTCGCATCGTGCCCCGGCCGAACCGGCCGCACCGAAGCCGGCACTGGCCAGCGGCAAGCCGGCCGACATCGAATGCGAGATGGTCGTGCTGGGCTCCGGCCCGGGCGGCTACACCGCCGCGTTCCGCGCAGCCGATGTCGGCCTGGATACGGTACTGGTCGAGCGCTACGCCAGCCTCGGCGGCGTCTGCCTCAACGTCGGCTGCATTCCGTCCAAGGCACTGCTGCATGCTGCGGCGGTCATCGATGAAGTCGCCCATGCCGGCGATTTCGGCGTGGAGTTCGGCAAGCCGACGATTACGCTGGACAAGCTGCGCCAGTACAAGGAAAAGGTCGTCAACCAGCTGACCAAGGGTCTGGCTGGCATGGCCAAGCAGCGCAAGGTGCGCAACGTGCAGGGTGTCGGCCGGTTCCTGTCGGCCAACGAGCTGGAGATCACCGCCGCTGACGGCAGCACGCAGCTGCTGCGCTTCCAGAAGTGCATCATCGCCGCCGGTTCGCAGGCGGTGAAGCTGCCGAACTTCCCGTGGGACGACAAGCGTGTGATGGATTCCACCGACGCGCTGGAGCTGGCCGAAGTGCCGGGTTCGCTGCTGGTTGTCGGTGGCGGCATCATCGGCCTGGAAATGGCGACCGTGTACGGTGCGCTGGGCAGCAAGGTTACCGTGGTCGAATTCATGGACCAGCTGATGCCGGGCGCCGACAAGGACCTGGTCAAGCCGCTGGCCGACCGCCTGAAGAAGCAGGGCATCGACGTTCACCTGAAGACCAAGGCGTCGGGCGTCACCGCCGATGCCAAGGGCATCACCGTGACCTTCGAGGCGGCCGAGGAAGGGCAGTCGCCGGCGCTGGCGCAGGGGACCTTCGACCGCGTGCTGGTCGCCGTGGGTCGTTCGCCGAATGGCAAGAAGATCGATGCCGAGAAGGCTGGCGTGCAGGTCACCGAGCGTGGCTTCATCCCGGTTGACCGGCAGATGCGTACCAATGTGCCGCACATCTTCGCCATCGGTGACATCGTCGGCAATCCGATGCTGGCCCACAAGGCCACGCACGAGGGCAAGCTGGCGGCTGAAGTGGCGGCCGGCCACAAGAAGGAGTGGGTGGCCCGCGTGATCCCGTCGGTGGCCTACACCAATCCGGAGATCGCCTGGGTGGGCGTGACCGAGACCGAGGCCAAGGCCAAGGGCCTGAAGGTCGGCGTGGCCAAGTTCCCGTGGGCGGCCAGTGGCCGCGCGATCGGCATCGGTCGCACCGAGGGCTTCACCAAGCTGATCTTCGACGAAGAGACCCACCGCATCATCGGGGGCGCGATCGTCGGTGTGCATGCCGGTGACCTGCTGGCCGAGATCGGTCTGGCCATCGAGATGGGCGCGGAAGCCGAAGACATCGGCCACACCATCCATGCCCATCCGACGCTGAGTGAATCGGTGGCGATGGCTTCGGAAATCTACGACGGCACGATCACCGATCTGTACATGCCGAAGAAGAAGTAAGGCGCTTGCGCCGGGCCATGCCCGGTGAAACGGAAAGCCCGGCGAAAGCCGGGTTTTTTGTTGGTGGCTTCTGTGGCTTCGGTGACTGTGGTCGCGAGCTTCCGGGCCGCTGCGCGGGTGGCAGGCATTTGGACACATGTCCCCCGTCGTCCGCCTGCGGCGGTCGCCTCCTCCTTTACTGTGTCCAAATGCCTGCCACCCACGCAGCGGCTCGGCGTGCGGACGCTCCAGCAGAGCCAGTTCAACAGACGCGTGGAGGCCTGACACGCGGAGGGAGAGGGGGCTGCGTGCGAAGTAAAGGAGGAGGTGACGGCCGCAGGCCGGCGCCGGGGGACATTCGCATGCAGCCCCCTCTCCCTCCAGCGCTCGACGATCCCGCTTTACCCCGGCAGGACAAAGCAGCACAAAAAAACGCGGCCCCCGATGTTCCGGAGGCCGCGCCAGGAGAGAGTGCGATGGAAGGGGCAGGAATCAGAACACGAAGCTGACGCCGGCCACCGGGCCCTTGAATTCCTGCTTCAGACCGATGGTGCCGTCGCTGCCCTTCTTGTCCGCATCCAGCTTGAACCAGTCGTAGCCGGCGAACAGGCCGAAGTTCTTGGTCAGGCGGTAATCGACGATGGCATTGGCGCGGCTCAGGTCACCCTTGTAGTCGTCGAAGCTGCCCCAGCGGGTGTTGAGGTACTGACCCTGCAGGGTGATCATCCACTTCTCGGACGGGGTGAAGCTCAGGCGTGCACCGACCACCGGTGCCACACCGTCGGTCTTCTCGTCCAGGAACTGGCCTTCATACACGGTGCCCAGGTCCGCATAGCCCTTGGTGCTGACCTTGGCGTACTCCGCACCCAGCTGCAGGCCCAGATCGAAGGTGTCGGTGTCGACAACGGAGTAGTCGTAGACCAGGCTGGCCACCTGGTACTTCAGCTCGGCCTTGACGAAGCTGTCAGCCGGCACGTTGACGCCGCCGAAGGAGATGTCCTGGCCCAGCGTCTCGCGCCGGTCCTTGTCGTACTTGAAGTAGTTGAACAGGAAGCGCTGGCGGTCGCTGAGGCGGAACATGCCGTCTACCCGCGGTTCCCATTCCTTGCCGCCGAGCTTGAAATCTTCCGAGAAACCGACGTCCTGGCCGGCGACAGTGGTGTTGCCGCGCAGCGTGTTGTCCGAATCGATGTTCATCGCACCCAGGCGCAGGGCGAAACGGTCATCGCCTTCGGCGGCATGGGCGGCGCTGGCGAACGATGCGCCGGCGGCAAGCAGGGAGAGGGCGAGCAGGGTGGGGACGGAGCGCATCGAAGAGTCCTTGCAGTGGTTCATCAGAATGAAGCCCACTGTGCAGGACGCACTCGTCCACCATGCGTGAACGTATGGTCGATGGCGTGTGCACGGTTCAGCGCTGTCACGACCATGAAAAAGGATGGCCCCGGAGCCGGGCTTCGGGGCCATCGAGGACCTGCGGGGCGAAGCGTCGACGAGGTTGCTGCAGGCAGGTCGGAAGGTCGGACCGGCAAGGTCGCGGAAAGTTCCCAGGCGTGCGACCAAAGTTCAATACGCTGCACCGCAGCATCATGTGGACGTCATTGTCCCTTGGGCGGCACGCAAAAATGTAACCGTTACCGCAACTTGCGCCCTTCCGGGATGAACAGGCAGCGGTTGTCTCGCAAATTGTCCCATTGCTATAATTTGGCGGCTCGATGAGGCCCCCCTGCTGTAGCCGCCTCAGCCCTCCACTTGCAACCACGCGGGACGTCCTGTGCTGAACTCCGTTGAAGCGGGTCGGCGACTGATGCTGCGCGCCGCGGTCTACCCGCTGGCCGCAGTGGCTGTCCTGGCCCTGGCCTTCCTGCTGGTAGGGCCGAAGTACGCGCTCGGTGCCCTGGCATCCGGCGTGGCGATCTCGGCCGGTGGCTGGGTCGCGGCACGGATGGCGCTGGGCGGGGGTGCCCTGGCTGCGGGGTCGGCAATGGCACGGCTGATCATTGCGATCGTGGCGAAGTGGGTAGTCGTTTTCGGCGTCCTGCTGGTGGGGTTCCTGGTCTTCAAGCTGCCTGCATTGGCGCTGTTGGCCGGTATCGCCGTCGGCTTGATGTTCCAGGTCCTGGCGATGGCCAGGCGTTGACAGAATTCAATTAACTAAGGTTCCGGACACATGGCGGGCGAGGCTCTAACCCCTACCAGCTACATCCAGCATCACCTGCAGAACCTGACCGCACCGGTCGGCAACGGCGACGGGATGTTCTGGCATATCCACGTCGATACCTTCCTCACCGCGGTCCTGATGGGCCTGGTGATCGTGGTCGCCTTCTGGCTGGGCACCCGCAAGGCCACGGCTGGCGTGCCGGGCAAGTGGCAGGCCTTCGTGGAGATCTGCCTGGAGTTCGTCGACCGCCAGGCCAAGGACACCTACCACGGCAAGAGCAAGCTGGTCACGCCGATCGCCATCACGATCTTCTTCTGGATCCTGATGATGAACCTCATCAAGATGATCCCGGCCGACTTCATCGCCAAGCCGCTGGAGCTGGCGGGCATCCATTACTGGAAGCCGGTGCCGACCGCCGACGTCAATGCCACCCTGGGCATGGCCATCAGCGTGTTCTTCCTGATGCTGTTCTTCGCGCTGAAGTCCAAGGGACTGGGCGGCTTCATCAAGGAGTTCCTGACGGCTCCGTTCGGCAAGTGGATGATGCCGTTCAACCTGATCCTCAACATCGTCGAGTGGCTGAGCAAGCCGATCTCCCTGGCGATGCGACTGTTCGGCAACATGTTCGGCGGCGAAATCGTGTTCCTGCTGATCTGGGTGCTGGGTGGTGCCGGTTTCTTCGGCGCCATTGCCGGTGGTGCGTTCGGCCTCGGCTGGATGCTGTTCCACCTGCTGGTGATCCCGCTGCAGGCCTTCATCTTCATGATGCTGTCGATCGTGTACCTGAGCCTGTCGGAAGACGCTCACTGAGTTTCAAGCTTCAACGCGTTTCAACCTTCATCCGTTTCATCACCCTTAGCAACTTAAGTTCCTGGAGATAACCATGTACTTCGCCGTCCTGACCAACTTCGCGCAGATTCAGAGCTCCACCGCCCTCGCCGTCGGCATCATGATCGGCCTGGCCGCGCTGGGCGCCGGTCTGGGTCTGGCCATCATGGCTGGTAAGTTCCTGGAGTCGGCCGCCCGCCAGCCGGAACTGATCCCGGTCCTGCAGGTCCGCATGTTCATCACCGCCGGCCTGATCGACGCCGCGTTCATCATCTCGGTCGCCGTCGGCCTGCTGCTGGCCTTCGCCAACCCGCTGTCGGCCGCCTTCGCCGGTGCCGTCACCAAGGCTCTGGCCGGCTGATACAGCGGTTTGAGACGACCGGGTGCTGATGCACCCGGTTTCGGATGAAGGCCGGATGCGCCGCCCCGGCGGCGCGTCCACCCCGAAACCAGCGATCGAGCTAACCATGAATATCAATTTCACCCTTCTTGCGCAGGCGCTCGCCTTCGCTGGTCTGATCTGGATCATCGCGACCAAGATCTGGCCGCCGCTGATGAACGCGATCGAAGAGCGCCAGCAGAAGATTGCTGAAGGCCTCGCTGCTGCCGACCGCAGCCAGAAAGATCTGGCCCAGGCGCAGGAGAAGGTCAACGAAGCGCTGAAGGAAGCCCGCACCAAGGCCAACGAGATCATCGACCAGGCCCACGCGCGCGCCAACCAGATCGTCGACGCAGCCCGTACCGAAGCGATCACCGAAGCCACCCGTCAGAAGGAACTGGCCCAGGCTGAGATCGACGCCGCCGCCAACCGTGCCCGTGAAGATCTGCGCAAGCAGGTGTCCGCGCTGGCCGTTACCGGTGCCGAAAAGCTGCTCAAGCGCGAAATCGACGCCAACGCCCACAAGGCGCTGCTCGACGAGCTGGCCTCGGAGATCTAAGGATGAGCCAGGCCCTCACGCTTGCCCGCCCGTACGCCCGCGCCGCGTTCGCGACCGCGCGCGACGAAGGCGCGTTCGCGCCGTGGTCGGACGCCCTGGCGTTCTCCGCCCACGTCGCCGCCGACCCGCGCGTGGCGGCCCTGCTCGCCAACCCGGAGCTCGGTCGTGACGACGCTGTCGCCCTGCTGGCGCCGGCGACCCACGGCGAAAGCTTCTCGCGCTTCCTGGCCATCCTGGCCGAATCGCATCGTCTGCCGCTGCTGCCGGAGATCTCCGGCATGTTCGACGCCCTGCGCGCCGAAGCCGAGCACGTGGTCAAGGCCACCGTGACCTCGGCCGCCGAACTGTCGGCCGGCGAGCTGGACGCGATCAAGGTCGCGCTGCGCAAGCGCTTCAACCGCGAGGTCGATGTGACCACCGCGGTCGATGCCTCGCTGATCGGCGGCGCCGTGATCGACGCCGGCGACGTGGTCATCGATGGTTCGCTGAAGGGCAAGCTGGCCCGCCTGCAGACCGCGCTCGCTAACTGAATTCATTTAACGTCCGGCCCCGCTGCCGGCACTAGGACTTGACGATGGCAACCACGCTCAACCCCTCCGAAATCAGCGAACTGATCAAGAACCGCATCGAGAAGGTCAAGCTGGCCGCGGAATCGCGCAACGAAGGCACCGTGACCAGCGTGTCCGACGGCATCGTGCGCATCTTCGGTCTGGCCGACGTGATGCAGGGCGAAATGATCGAACTGCCGAACAACACCTTCGCCCTGGCCCTGAACCTGGAGCGCGACTCGGTCGGCGCCGTGGTCCTGGGTGACTACGAGCACCTGCGCGAAGGCGACGTCGCCAAGACCACCGGCCGCATCCTGGAAGTGCCGGTCGGTCCGGAACTGCTGGGCCGCGTCGTCAACGCGCTCGGCGAGCCGATCGACGGCAAGGGCCCGCTGGGCACCGACGTGACCGCTCCGGTGGAGCGTGTTGCTCCGGGCGTGATCTGGCGCAAGTCGGTCGACCAGCCGGTGCAGACCGGTTACAAGTCGGTCGACTCGATGATCCCGATCGGCCGTGGCCAGCGCGAGCTGATCATCGGTGACCGCCAGACCGGCAAGACCGCCATGGCGATCGACGCGGTGATCAACCAGAAGGGCACCGGCATCAAGTGCGTGTACGTTGCGATCGGCCAGAAGGCATCGACCATCGCCAACATCGTGCGCAAGCTGGAAGAGAACGGCGCCCTGGCCCACACCATCGTCGTGGCGGCCACCGCGTCCGAATCGGCTGCGATGCAGTACATCAGCGCCTACTCGGGCTGCACCATGGGCGAGTACTTCATGGACCGCGGCGAAGACGCGCTGATCGTGTACGACGATCTGTCCAAGCAGGCCGTTGCCTACCGCCAGATCTCGCTGCTGCTGAAGCGCCCGCCGGGCCGTGAAGCCTACCCGGGCGACGTGTTCTACCTGCACTCGCGCCTGCTGGAACGCGCTGCCCGCGTGTCCGAGGAGTACGTCGAGAAGTTCACCGAAGGCAAGGTCACCGGCAAGACCGGTTCGCTGACCGCGCTGCCGATCATCGAAACCCAGGCCGGCGACGTGTCCGCCTTCGTTCCGACCAACGTGATCTCGATCACCGACGGCCAGATCTTCCTGGAAACCGACCTGTTCAACGCCGGCATCCGCCCGGCCGTGAACGCCGGTATCTCGGTGTCGCGCGTCGGTGGTTCGGCGCAGACCAAGATCATCAAGAAGCTGTCGGGCGGCATCCGCATCTCGCTGGCCCAGTACCGTGAGCTGGCTGCGTTCGCGCAGTTCGCTTCGGATCTGGACGAAGCCACCCGCAAGCAGCTGGAACGTGGCCAGCGCGTCACCGAGCTGATGAAGCAGAAGCAGTACGCGCCGATGTCGATCGCCAACCAGGCGCTGTCGATCTACGCCGTCAACGAGGGTTACCTCGACGACGTGCCGGTCAACAAGCTGCTGGCGTTCGAAGAGGGCCTGCACGCCCACTTCGCCAACACCCAGGGCGAGCTGATCAACAAGGTCAACGCCACCGGTGGCTGGGACAACGATATCGAAGGTGCCTTCAAGAAGGGCATCGCCGACTTCAAGACCACCGGCAGCTGGTAACAGCGCATGGGGAACGGGGCCTGGCCCCGTTCCACCGTTGAACAACGCGGGGCATCAGCCCCGCGCCACGGGAAACAAGAGATGGCAAGCGGACGCGAAATCAAAACCAAGATCAAGAGCGTGCAGAACACCCGCAAGGTGACGCGCGCCCTGGAGATGGTCTCGGCCTCCAAGATCCGCAAGGCGCAGGATCGGATGAAGACCTCGCGTCCGTACGCGCAGGCGATGAAGCAGGTGATCGGCCACCTGGCGCAGGCCAGCACCGATTACCAGCATCCGTTCCTGGTCGAGCGCGAGCAGGTCAAGCGGGTCGGTTTCATCGTGATCTCCTCCGATCGCGGCCTGGCCGGCGGCCTGAACAACAACCTGTTCCGCAAGATGCTGGGCGAAGCCAAGGCATGGCAGGACAAGGGTGCGGAAGTGGATCTGGTGACCATCGGCCAGAAGGCATCGACCTTCTTCCGCCGCGTCAAGGTCAACATGGTCGGCAGCGTGACCCACATCGGCGACGTGCCGAAGCTGGAATCGCTGATCGGTGTGATCAAGGTCATGCTCGACGCCTTCACTGAAGGCAAGGTCGACCGCGTGTACCTGGTCTACAACCGCTTCGTGAACACCATGACGCAGAAGGCCAGCTTCGATCAGCTGCTGCCGCTGCCGGCGGCCGAGAAGCAGGTCGCGCACCACGACTGGGATTACCTGTACGAACCCGATGCCGCGACCGTGCTCGAGCACGTGATGACGCGTTACATCGAGTCGCTGGTTTACCAGGCATTGCTGGAAAACGTCGCCTCCGAACATGCCGCACGCATGGTCGCGATGAAGGCGGCGAGCGACAACGCCAACAAGCTGATCGGTACGCTGCAGCTCGTCTACAACAAGGCGCGCCAGGCAGCGATCACCCAGGAAATCTCCGAAATCGTCGGCGGCGCGGCAGCAGTCTGACCGCGTTCGTTCAAAGCACACATTTAGAGGATGCAGCAATGAGTCAGGGCAAGATCGTTCAGATCATCGGCGCGGTCGTCGACGTCGAATTCCCGCGTGAGTCGGTGCCGAAGGTGTACGACGCACTGAAGGTCGACAACACCGAAATCACCCTTGAAGTCCAGCAGCAGCTGGGCGACGGCGTGGTGCGTACCATCGCCCTCGGTTCCACCGATGGCCTGAAGCGCAACCTGGTCGCCACCAACACCGGTCGTGGCATCTCGGTGCCGGTCGGCGCCGGCACCCTGGGCCGCATCATGGACGTGCTGGGCCGTCCGATCGACGAAGCCGGCCCGGTCGCTGCCAGCGACAACTGGGAAATCCACCGTGCGGCACCGTCGTACGAAGACCAGTCCCCGGCCACCGAGCTGCTGGAAACCGGCATCAAGGTCATCGACCTGATGTGCCCGTTCGCCAAGGGCGGCAAGGTCGGCCTGTTCGGCGGCGCCGGCGTCGGCAAGACCGTCAACATGATGGAACTGATCAACAACATCGCCAAGGCGCACAGCGGTCTGTCCGTGTTCGCCGGCGTGGGTGAGCGTACCCGTGAGGGCAACGACTTCTACCACGAAATGAAGGACTCCAACGTCCTCGACAAGGTGGCGATGGTGTACGGCCAGATGAACGAGCCGCCGGGCAACCGCCTGCGCGTCGCGCTGACCGGCCTGACCATGGCCGAGTACTTCCGCGACGAGAAGGACGAGAACGGCAAGGGCAAGGACGTGCTGCTGTTCGTCGACAACATCTACCGCTACACCCTGGCCGGTACCGAAGTGTCGGCACTGCTGGGTCGTATGCCGTCCGCCGTGGGTTACCAGCCGACCCTGGCCGAGGAAATGGGCGTCCTGCAGGAGCGCATCACCTCGACCAAGAACGGTTCGATCACCTCGATCCAGGCCGTCTACGTTCCCGCGGACGACCTGACCGACCCGTCGCCGGCGACCACCTTCGCCCACCTGGACTCGACCGTGACCCTGTCGCGTTCGATCGCCTCGCTGGGTATCTACCCGGCCGTCGATCCGCTGGACTCCACCAGCCGCCAGATGGACCCGCTGGTCATCGGCCACGAGCACTACGACACCGCCCAGCGCGTCCAGCAGACCCTGCAGAAGTACAAGGAACTGAAGGACATCATCGCCATCCTGGGCATGGACGAATTGTCCGAAGAAGACAAGCAGGCCGTGTCGCGCGCCCGCAAGATCGAGCGCTTCTTCAGCCAGCCGTTCCACGTGGCCGAAGTGTTCACCGGTTCGCCGGGCAAGTACGTGCCGCTGAAGGACACCATCCGTGGCTTCAAGGCCATCGTCGATGGCGAGTACGACCACCTGCCGGAGCAGGCGTTCTACATGGTCGGCGGCATCGAAGAAGCGGTCGAGAAGGCCAAGAAGATGGCCGAGAAGGCCTGATCCGGGAGGGGCGGGAGCGATCCTGCCCGACCTGACGCCGGCGCCGGGCAGCCGCCCGGGCCGATGGACCTCCACGGTGGCATCGCGCCACCGCGAACAGCGAAGAGATTTGCATGAGCACGATCCGTTGCGACATCGTCAGCGCCGAGCAGGAAATCTTCCGTGGCGAAGCGACCCTGGTCGTGGCCACCGGTGAGCTGGGCGAACTGGGCATCGCGCCCAAGCACGCACCGCTGATCACCCGCCTGAAGCCGGGCAAGGTGGTGGTGACCACGCCGAACGGCGAGCAGCTGGATTTCGCCATTTCCGGCGGCATCCTGGAGGTTCAGCCGCAGGTGGTGACCGTGCTGGCCGACACCGCGATCCGCGCGCAGGACATCGACGAAGCCTCGGTCCGCAAGGCCAAGGAAGAAGCCGAGCGCATCCTGGCCAACCGTGGTGAAGCCATGGAAGTGGCCGAAGCCCAGCAGAAGCTGGCCGAAGCCGTGGTCCAGTTGCAGGCGCTGGAGCGCCTGCGCAAGAACCTCAAGCACTGAGGCTCGCCACACCCACAGGAACGTCGGCCTCGTGCCGGCGTTTTTGTTTGTGCGCCATCACCGCCGGTCAGCGGTAGACCACGTGGCGCATCAGCAGGAACGACACCGCCGCCAGTCCGCCCTCGACCAGCGGCTTGGCCAGCCACGCGTAGCGCAGGCCCAGAGCCTGGTCGACCAGGCTGACCAGCAGCGTGCTGGCCGCCGTCAGCAGCAGCCACAGCGCGCAGAAGCGCGCAAAGCGCTTCCAGCCCAGCTTGTGCGTGCCCGGCTCGGCGAACGTGTAGCGACCGTTGAGCCAGAAGCCCAGCAGCATCCCCGCCAGCCGGCCCGTGACGTTGGCCGGTGCAACCGGCAACCCCAGTGCGGTGGCCGCCACGAAGACCACCCAGTCGACCAGCAGCTGCACGAGCCCGATGACGAGGTAGGTGCTTCCCTGGCGGATGAGGCTCATCGGCATGCTGAAGAAGGAGGGGCATCCATGTTAACGGGCCACGCTCTAGAATCGGTGTCATCGAACCACGGATTCCCCCCATGACCCAACCCCTGCACGTGATCATCCTGGCCGCAGGTGCCGGCAAGCGCATGAAGTCGGTGCTGCCGAAGGTGCTGCAGCCGATCGCCGGGCAGCCGATGCTCGCGCATGTCATCGCTGCCGCCCGCGAGCTCGACCCCGCTGCGATCCACGTGGTGTACGGCCATGGTGGCGAGGCAGTGCGGCGCCACTTCGCCGACCAGACCGACCTGCAATGGGCCGAGCAGGCACAGCAGCTCGGGACCGGCCACGCGGTCGCGCAGGCGATGCCGCAGGTGCCCGACGCCGCGCAGGTGCTGGTGCTGTACGGCGATGTGCCGTTGATCCGCGCGCAGACGCTGCGCGACCTGCTGGCGCAGCCGGGCCGGCTGGCCGTGCTTGTGGCCGATGTCGATGACCCGACCGGTTATGGCCGCGTGCTGCGCGACGCCGAGGGCCGGGTCGGCGCCATCGTCGAACAGAAGGACGCCAGCGATGACCAGCTGCGCGTGCGCACGATCAATACCGGCATCATCACCGCCGAATCGACCGCGCTGCGCCGGTGGCTCTCGCAGCTGTCCAACAGCAACGCGCAGGGCGAGTACTACCTGACCGACGTGTTCGCCTTTGCAGCCCGTGAATTCACCCCGGCCGAGATGGCACTGGTGGCCGACGTGCAGGAAGCAGAAGGGGCGAACGATCCCTGGCAGCTGGCGCAGCTCGAGCGCGCGTGGCAGCGCCGCGCAGTACGTGCGCTGTGCGCGCAGGGCGCGCGCGTGCTGGACCCGTCGCGGCTGGATATCCGCGGCAGCGTGACGGTCGGCAGCGATGTGCTCATCGATGTCGATGTCATTCTCGAGGGCAAGGTGGTGCTGGGAGATGGCGTGACCATCGGCCCGTTCAATCGGCTCAAGGACGTGACGCTCGGCCCGGGCACCGAAGTGCGCGCGCACTGCGACCTGGAAGGGGTGGTCACCGAAGGTGCCGCATCGGTCGGTCCGTTCGCCCGGCTGCGCCCGGGCACGGTGCTCGCCGATGGCGTCCACGTAGGCAACTTCGTGGAGACCAAGAAAGTGACCCTCGGCGTGGGCAGCAAGGCCAACCACCTGACCTATCTGGGCGATGCGGTGATCGGCAGCAAGGTGAACATCGGCGCCGGCACCATCACCTGCAACTACGACGGCGTCAACAAGTCGACCACGACCATCGGCGACAATGCCTTCATCGGTTCCAACAGCTCGCTGGTGGCGCCGGTGCTGATCGGCGAGGGCGCCACCATCGCCGCCGGTTCGGTCATCACGCGCACCGCGCCGGACGGCAAGCTGACGCTGGCACGCGCACGGCAGGAAACCATCGATGGCTGGAAGCGGCCGGTCAAGAAATCCTGAGCCACGGGTTCCGCATGCCGACGAGCTCGGCGTGCTGCCGGCGATCGAACAGCGTGCCGGCGAACTGCTGAAGGGCCACGAAGCCTATCCGGTGTTCGCCGGCCACGGCCTGGATCTGCAGGCGCTGCGGGACGGCCTCCGGCGCGGCCAGCTGTGGGTGGTGGATGACGCCGACGGCGGCGGCATCGCCGGTTACCTGCTGGCAGGCGGGCTGTGCGGCGAATTCCATGTGCTGCAGATGGATGTGGACCCGACGCATGCGCGTCGTGGCCATGGTCGTGCTTTGCTGCGGCACGCGTTGGCATTGGCCAGGACCCAGGGCTATCGCTCTGCGGTGCTGACCACGCTGGCAGACGTGCCGTGGAATGCGCCGTTCTATGCCGGCGAGGGATTCGTGGGGCTTGCGCAGGAGGAATGGGGTGACGGGCTGCAGGCCGTGATGGCGGAGGAAGCCGCATTGGGGTTTCCGATGCATCTACGGGTGGCGATGCGGCGTGTCCTGTCTTCGATGGATGGCTGAAGGTCGTTCCGGGGTGCCTTCGCCAATGATGTCGGGCAGCGCCGGGTCATGCCCGGCGGGCGGAGCGGCCGCTTCCGCTTCCCGGAGCGTCACCTCACCCCGCCGGCAGCAGGATCGAAACACACAACCCACCCTCACTGCGGTTCTGCAGCGACACCCGTCCACCGTGCGCCTCCACGATCTCCCGGGTCAGCGCCAGTCCCAGCCCGGTGCCGTTGCGCTTGGTCGAATAGAACGGCATCAACGCATTCTGCAGTACCTGCTCGTTCATGCCTTTGCCGCGATCAAGCACATCCAGACGCAGCCACTGGGGCAGGCGGGTCAACTGCACCTGCACGTCATCGTTGGGCGGATCGGCTTCCGCGCAGGCTTCGTGCGCGTTCTTCAGCAGGTTCAGCAGTGCCTGCCCGAACTGCGCGATATCGATGCGGCTGCTCATCTCCTCGTCCGGCTCCTGCTCCATGCCGAACGGAATCTGCTGGCGCAGGCTGGACAGGAACGGGGCCCAGTGCACGGTCTGCAGCTGGGGCTGTGGCAGCTTGGCGAAGCGTGCGTATCCGCGGATGAACCCCTCCAGATGGCGGGCGCGATCTTCGATGGTGGTGAAGATCTCCGGCAGGCGGTCGAACCGCTCACGCTTGACCAGTTCCCCTCCGGAATGCGCCAGCGAGGCAATCGGTGCCAGCGAATTGTTCAGCTCGTGGCTGATCACCCGGATCACCTTCTTCCAGGTCTGGACCTCCTGCCTGCGCAGCTCGGCGGTGAGCAGACGCACCAGCAGCAGATCATGGAGCCGTCCATTGAGATGGAATGCGCGCCGCGAGAGATGGTAGACCTGCTCGTCATCCTCGTCGCCGTCCTCGCCTTCGGCCTGCACCGCGAACAGGCTGTCGCCGCCGCGGGCGATGGCGTCGCGCAGTTCCACCGGCACCTGCTCCAGCACCTCCTCCAGGCGCTGGCCCTCCAGCTTCCAGCCACCATGCAGCAGCTTGCGCGCAGCCAGATTGGAGAACACCACACGGGCGATGCCATCACCGCCTGATGCGATCAGCAGCATCGCCACGGGCGTGTTCTGCACCATCGTGTCCAGCAGCAGTTCGCGTTGCACCAGACCCTGGCGCTGCTCGCGCAGCACGTCGCCCAGCTCGCGATGTGCCTTCACCAGGTCACCCAGTTCGTCGTTGCCTTCCCAGTGAACGCCGAAGTTGTACTCGCCATCGCGGTAGCTGCTGGTGGTGCCGGACAACGCACGCATCAGCGAGCGGACCGGTGCGGTGGCGCGGCGCAGCGCCCACCACATCAGGGCAAGCAGGATCACCGTGGATACGATGGCCACCGCCCAGCCGTGGTCGAGCCAGTAGGCCAGCAGCCAGGGCAGCGCGGCAGCCAGCGCCAGCACCGGCAGCAGGCGCAGGAACAGGCGGAAGGTGAACGAGCGTCGCTTCATTCGCGCGGAATGCCGTGGCGGTCCATGCGCCGGTACAGTGCCTGGCGGCTGAGACCGAGTTCGGCGGCCGCCTGCGCGATGACCCCATGATTGCGCGCCAGTACCTCCTCGATGCGCGTGCGGTCCGGATCGTTGCCGGCGCTCGGCGCCGGGCGTGGCGCAGCCGGAGCGCGTGGCAGGTTGAGATCGGTCACTTCGATGCGGTTGCCGGTGGCCAGCAGCTCGGCGCGCTGGATCACGTTGCGCAGTTCGCGCACGTTGCCCGGCCACGGGTGCCGTTGCAACGCGGCAGCGGCGGCGCTGGACAACGGCTTGCCGCCCGCCAGGAAGCGTTCGGCCAGCGGCAGGATGTCGCCGGGCCGCTCGGCCAGCGGCGGCAGCACCAGCTCCACGGTGTTGAGGCGGTAGTACAGGTCCTCGCGGAACGTGCCGTCGCGGATCATCGCCGGCAGGTCGGCATTGGTGGCGCTGACCACGCGTACCTTGACCTGGCGTTCGCGGTTGGAGCCCAGCCGTTCGAAGCGACCGGTCTCCAGCACGCGCAGCAGCTTCATCTGCCCGCCCAGCGACAGGTTGCCGATCTCATCCAGGAACAGGGTGCCTCCATCGGCCGCTTCGAACTTGCCTTCGCGCGCCTTGTTGGCACCGGTGTAGGCACCTGCTTCGGCGCCGAACAGCTCGGCTTCGATCAGCTCGGACGGCAGCGCACCACAGTTGACCGTGACGAACGGTCCCTTTGCCACCAGAGAATTGGCCTGAATGATCTGCGCGATCTTCTCCTTGCCGGCGCCATTGGGTCCGGTGATCAGGACCGGCAGTTCGGAGCGTGCGACCTGGCAGGCCAGGGCGATCACGCGTTCACTGGCGGGATCGGCGAAGACGGCACCACTGAGGTCGTACTTCTGTTCCAGCGCGGTGCGCTGACGCTGCTCGCGTTCGCGTCGACGGTCCAGTTCGCGACGTGCTTCGGACAGTTCCAGCAGGTTGTTGACCGTGGTCAGCAGCTTGCGGTCGTCCCAGGGCTTGGCCAGGTAATCGGCCGCGCCGGCCTTGACCAGGTCCACCGCGCTGCTCAGATGGGTCCAGGCGGTCAGCAGGATCACCGGCAGGTCGGGGTGGCGTGCGCGGATCTGCGCGAACAGGGCTTCGCCTTCCTCGCCGGAGGTGGTGTCCTCGCTGAAGTTCATGTCCTGGATCACCAGGTCCACCGGCTGCGATTCGAGCAGGGCCAGGCCTTCGGCCGGGCTCTGTGCCTGCAGCGTGTCGATGTCGTGCAGGGAGAACAGCACGTCCAGCGCGGTGCCCACGCTGGCGTTGTCGTCGATGATGAGGATCGCGGGCATGGACCGGTTCTGGAAAAAGGGATGGGCAGCGCCGGAGAGAGCTGTAGGTTCCAGGGCGCCGGCAGGAGCCGGCGCCACCCATCAAGCATAGCTAAAAGCTGCCGCCCTGCAGCCGGTGCCGGATCACCGTCGTGGCGGCGGCGGAGCCGGCGGCGGTGGTGGTGCGGTGGGCGGTGACAGCAGGGGCCGCCAGCCAGCCAGGGACACCGGCACGGTCAGCGTCTTTCCATCGCGCTGCAGCAGCAGCCGTACGCTGGATGCGTCGGTGGCCTGCATCGCGGCTGTCAGCTGGTCGACCTGCTGCACGGCGGTATCGTCCACGCGCAGGATGCGGTCGCCACGGCGCACGCCGAAGCGCGCCTCCGGATGCGCCGCATCGACCCGCACGTGGCCGCCCGAGGACGCCAGCGCCACATGGGCGCCGTCGTCCTGCCAGCTCATGGTCTGCTGGTTGCTGCTGCCGGCAAGGGCCGGCAGCGGCAGCATCAGCATCATCGCCAGGAAAGGTGCGCGCATGTCAGGCCCCCCGCGTGGCGACGGCCGGAGGCACGGCGGCCGCGCGGCGCGCAGGGCCGAACACGGCGATCTGGCCCAGTGCCCACAGCAGCACCGCACCCAGCGGCAGGTACAGCAGCGGCATGCGAGGCAGCTCGTACATGTTCATCAACCACAGATTGATGGCGTAGGCCGCCAGCATGCCCAGCACGATGCCCAGCGAGGCCAGCAGGAAGTTCTCGGTCTGGAAGTAGCGCAGCACCTGGCCGCGGGTGGCACCGAGGGCACGGCGGATGCCGATCTGCTTGCTGCGCTGCTGCACCCAGAAGCTGGCCAGGCCGACGATGCCCAGCGCCGTCACCACCAGCAGGGCGATGCATACGGTGACCAGCAGCCCGACCATCGCCCGGTCGTTCTTGAAGTAGTCGTTGCGCTGGTCCTCATAGCTGAGCTTCTCGCGCACCAGGCGGTTGGGATCGTTGCGTTCAAGAGCCGCCAGGGCACCCTTCAGCACTTCATCGCGGCGTTCGGGCGTGGTGCGCAGCATGTACGGGCCGCCGCTGGCGAAGTCGGTGCGCACCGGCAGGATCATCGACAGGGTGGTGTTGTTGTTCCAGTCCGTCGGCGGCGCGAGGTGGGCAACCACGCCCACCACGTGCAGCGCCTGCCGACCCATGTAGAAGGTCTTGCCCAGCGGGTTCTGGCCCGGGAACATCTTCTCGGCCACGGCCTGGTTGAGGATCACCGCCGACGCCTTGTCCGGTGTGGTGCTGGCCGATTTGCGTGCGTCCTCGAAGTCGATGTACTCGCCGGGCAGGAAGTCACGGCCGGCCACCAGCTGCAGGCCCAGGGTGGACAACGCACCTTCGTTGAACATGTACAGCGTCGCCGAGGTCGTCGGCCGTTCCTGGTCGCGCTCGCGCGAGATGCTGGTATTGGACGAGCTGGGGCGGAACGGCAGCTGGTTGACCTTGGTCACGCTGGTCGCACCGGGAACGGCGCGCAGCGCGGCCAGGTCTTCCTGGGTACGCGCCATGGCATTGGTCTGGGTGCCGATGCCGCTGGTACGGACGATCACCAGTTCGTTCTCGGCCAGGCCGCTGGGCTGGGTGATCTTCTCCACGCGCTGGCTGACCAGGAACAACGCGTTGCAGACGATGGCGCAGGTCAGCGCGATTTCCAGCACGATCAGGGCAGCGGCGGTCTTGTGCCGGCGCAGCGTGCTGAGGATGGGGCGGATATCCATGGCAGTGTCCTTGTGCTTACTGCGACTTGAGCTGGATGGCGGGGGTGACCTGCATGGCACGCCAGGCCGGAAGGAATCCGGCGGCCAGGCTGGCCAGCAGGGTCAGGCCGAGTGCGAGCAGCAGCATGCTGCCGTCCAGATGGGCCAGCTGGGCGTACTCCACCGGCTGCCTGCGCACTGCGGCCAGACCGATCAGGGCCAGGCCGATGCCGAGCACACCGCCGACCACGCCGATGGCACCGGCTTCGACCAGGCACTGCAGGAAGATCTGCCCACGGCTGGCACCCAGCGCACGCCGCACGCCGATCTCACCGCTGCGGCGCAGGAACTTGGCCAGCAGCAGACCGACCGTATTGACCAGGCACACGCCCAGGAAGCCCAGCGCCAGCCACATCTGCAGGCGCACGTCGCTGGGCACCGCACCGTTGAAGTCCAGCCACTCCATGACGCTGCGCACACGCACGTTGGCGGGACGCTCGAAGCGGCCTGCAGCGCGCTGCTGGTCGGAGTAGTTCACCAGATAGCGGCGGTAGTCATCGACCTTGCCCGGCTCCAGCTCGACCCAGTACTGGATCCAGGTGCACGCCGCACTGAGCGAGTGGCTGTCGCCGCCCGGGCCGCCGTCGCGGAAGCAGTTCATGTTGCCGTTGTTGCCGAAATCCAGATCCATGGCAGTGGAGAACGGCACCAGCAGGTCCTCGTCCTTGCCGTAGGAACCGGTGGTCAGGTCGAAGAACTGCGGTTCGGGATTCCATTCCTTCATCACGCCGATCACGCGCAGCGACTGGCTGTTCACGCGGATCTCCCGGCCCACGCTGTTGGCGCCCTGGAACAGCTTTTCATTGATGGCCTTGGACAGCACCACCACGCGGCTGTGCGCATCGTCGTCGCTGGCAGACCAGGCGCGGCCGTACTGCATCGGCACGTTGAACATCGGGAAGAAGTCCGCCGAGGTCCAGCGCGTATCCACCGAGAACGGCTTGAGGGTGCTGCCCTCCGGCTCGACGATGGCACTGCCGCCACTCATCATCGCCTGGTGCACGGCGCGCTTCTCGCGCAGCAGGGCTTCGGCGTCGAACCGCGTCATCTGGCCTTCCGGCTCCTCGTCCGTCAGGTAGCCGGAGCGCGGCCGCGGATCGAGCTGCGCGTAGAACAGGCGGTCGCTCTTCTCCGGAATCGGATCGCCGGACAGGACATGGAACACGGTCAGGGTGGTCATCGAGGCACCGATGCCCAGTGCGATGGCCACCACCATCAGCGCGGTCAGTACCTTGTTGCGGCGGAAGCTGCGTACCGCCAGTCGAGCGTAGTAGGCGAACATGGGCATGCCCTCACTCGTTGACGGCGACGATGCGGCGCGGGGTGGCCAGCACCGGCTCGCGCACCAGGTCGGTGACCTGGCCATCGACGATGTGCACGTTGCGCTGCGCACGCGCGGCCAGTTCCGGATCATGGGTGACCATGACGATGGTGGTGCCGGCCGCGTTGATTTCCTCCAGCAGCTCCATCACGCCACGTGCCATCTGCGTATCCAGGTTGCCGGTCGGTTCGTCGGCCAGCAGCAGGCGCGGGCTGCCGGCGAGGGCACGGGCAATCGCCGCGCGCTGCTGCTGGCCGCCGGACAGTTCGTTCGGGTAGTGCTTCATGCGTGAGCCCAGGCCGACCTGGGTCAGCGCCTTCTCGATGCGCTCACGGCGCTCGCCGGCACTCATCTTGCGGTAGCGAAGCGGCACGTCGACGTTGTCGAACAGGTTCAGGTCCGGAATCAGGTTGAAGCCCTGGAAGATGAAGCCGATCTTCTGGTTGCGCAGGCGGCTGCGCGCATCGTCACCGAGCTGGCTGACATCCTCGCCATCAAGCAGGTAGGTGCCGCTGGTGAAGGTTTCCAGCAGGCCGGCGATGTTGAGGAAGGTGGTCTTGCCGGAGCCGGAGGGACCGGTGACGGCGACGAACTCGCCCTCCTTGACCTGCAGTTCCAGCGAGCGCAGTGCATGGGTTTCCACCTGTTCAGTGCGGAAGACCTTGGCGACCGAACGCATTTCGAGCATGTACATGGGGTGTCCTCTCTCCAGGATGTATCAGTTGACGGAGACGCGTTCGGCGTCCTTGAACAGGTCGCTGCCGGAGACCACGATACGGTCGCCCGGCTGCACACCCGACTTGATTTCCACTTCGCCCAGGCTGCTGACGCCCAGTTCCACCGGACGGCGCACCGCCGTGCGGCCATCCATCACGTAGGCCACGCCGTTGCCCTGTTCGACGAACGGGCCGCGCTCGACCTTCAGCACGTTCTTGCGGGTATCCAGCAGCACCCGGACCGACATGCGCTGGCTCTGGCGCAGGCCTTCGGGCTGCTTGTCGGCGAAGCGCACGCGGGCATTGACCTCGCCGTTCACCACTTCCGGCGACACCGCGCTGATCTCGCCCGGGAACGGCTGGCCGTTGCCGCCGGTGAGCTGTGCGGGCATGCCGATGGCCAGATCACGAGCGAAGCTTTCCGGAACCTTGATCTCGACTTCGAACTTGGACAGGTCCACCACGCCCAGCACCGGCGCATTGGCCGCCAGGTTGGTGGACTGGGTGGCCTGTACCTGGCCCACCTGGCCATCGAACGGCGCGCGCAGGGTCAGCGCATCGACCTGGCGCTGCACTTCGGCCACCACCGCCTTCTGGCGATCGGCCAGCAACCGCTTGTTGCGTGCATCCAGGTCGGCGCCCTGGCTCTGCAGGCGGGCATCGGTGGTGGCGTTGGCAAGGCTGATGTCGGCCTTCTTCAGGCTGTCCTGGGCCTTGGCCAGGTCGATCTGCGGCACCGCACCGCCGTCGAAGCCGCGCTGGTAGCGTTGCAGGTCGCGATCGGCAGCCTGGCGCTCGATGGTGGCCTGATCGGTTTCCTTGCGCGACTTGGCGCGGGCCAGCGTTGCGTCCAGCGCGGCGCGGCTGGCCTCGGCTTCCAGGCCAGCCAGGGTGGCCTGTTCCTGGGCCAGCTTGCTGCGCAGTTCCGGGCTGTCGATGATCGCCAGCTCCTGTCCCTTCTTGACCACGTCGCCGGCCACGACCTTCAGGTCCACGGTACCGGCGGAGATCGCATACAGCACCGGGCTGTTGGCGGCGATCACACGGCCGTCGGCAGCGATGTCACGCACCAGGTCGCCACGTTGCACTTCGGCGATGCGCACCCGGCTGCTGTCGAACGAGCGGCTGGCGTTTGCCCAGGCGTACACGGCCCAGCCGATGCCGGCGAGCAGGGCGATGCTGCCCAGTGCCGGCCAACGGTAGCGATGCCAGGCGGCGGCGGTCGGGCGGGCCGGGGTGGAGGAAACGATCTGGTCCTGGGCGGAAGTGTCGCGGATCATCGGGTTCGTGCCTGACGGTGGTGATCCATACCAAGCACGTTGCGTGCCAACTTTATTTCCTTTTCTATCAATGATTTGCAATTCGAGTGGCGGTGTCCGGGTGTCCGCGGACACCTGTGCGGACACATTCATTAAGCGGACAGGAGGGGGAAACCGGACACGCACGCTAGAATGCCGCGACCGTCTTCAAGGAAATGCGTGACATGTGTGGAATCGTGGGAGCGATCGCTGATCGCGACGTGGTGCCGGTGCTGATCGAAGGTCTGAAGCGACTGGAGTACCGCGGCTACGATTCTTCAGGCATCGCGGTGATCGACGCGACCGATCGCCCTGACGTGCACCGCGTCCGCCGTACCGGCCGGGTTGCCGAGATGGCCGCGGCCGCCGCCGCCGAGGGGTTCAATGCGCAGTTGGGTATCGGCCATACGCGTTGGGCCACCCATGGCGGCGTCACCGAGGCCAATGCGCATCCGCACATCAGCCAGGGCGTGGCCCTGGTCCACAACGGCATCATCGAGAACCATGAAGAACAGCGCGAGCGGCTGCGCGCGCTGGGCTACACCTTCGAGTCGCAGACCGACACCGAAGTGATCGCCCACCTGATCCATCATCATCTGCAGAGCGGTGACGATCTGCTGGTGGCGCTGCAGCGCACCGTGAAGGAACTCACCGGCGCCTATGCACTGGCCGTGGTCAGCCGTGCCGAGCCGGAGCGCTTCGTCTGCGCACGCATGGGCTGCCCGCTGCTGGTCGGCCTGGGCGAGGGCGAGAATTTCGTTGCCTCCGATGTCTCGGCGGTGATCTCGGCCACCCGCAAGGTGATCTTCCTGGAGGAGGGCGACACCGCCGAGGTGCGCCGCGAGGGTGTGCGCATCTTCGACGAGCACGATCATCCGGTACAGCGCGAGGTGCACCTGTCCGACGTGTCGCTGGCCTCGCTGGAACTTGGCCCTTACCGCCATTTCATGCAGAAGGAAATCCACGAGCAGCCGCGCGCGCTGGGTGACACCATCGAGGCGGCGATCGACGCCGGTGGCTTCCCGGCCGAGCTGTTCGGCAGGAATGCCGAGGCGGTGCTGGCGGGCATCGAAGGCGTGCAGATCCTGGCGTGCGGCACCAGCTACTACGCCGGCCTGACCGCGCGCTACTGGATCGAGTCCATCGCCGGCCTGCCGTGCAGCGTGGAGATCGCCAGCGAGTACCGCTACCGCGCGGCGTATGCGAACCCGAAGCACCTGGTGGTGACGATCTCCCAGTCCGGCGAAACGCTGGACACGATGGAGGCGCTGAAGTACGCCAAGTCGCTCGGCCACCAGCACACGCTGTCGATCTGCAACGTGCCGGAAAGCGCGATTCCACGCGCCAGTGAACTGGTCTGCTATACCCGTGCCGGGGCCGAGATCGGCGTGGCTTCGACCAAGGCGTTCACTACCCAGCTGGCCGCGCTGTTCCAGCTGACCGTGGTGCTGGGCAAGCTGCATGGGCGCGTCGATGCCGCACAGGAAGCCGACTATCTGGAGCAGCTGCGCTTCCTGCCGGGCAGCGTGCAGCACGCGTTGAACCTGGAGCCGCAGATCGCGGCCTGGGCCGAGCGCTTCGCGCGCAAATCCAACGCGCTGTTCCTGGGCCGTGGACTGCACTATCCGATCGCACTGGAAGGTTCGCTCAAGCTCAAGGAGATCTCCTATATCCATGCCGAGGCGTATCCGGCGGGCGAGCTCAAGCACGGTCCGCTGGCGCTGGTGGACGAGGACATGCCGGTGGTGGTGATCGCCCCCAACGACAGCCTGCTGGAGAAGGTGAAGTCCAACATGCAGGAAGTCCGCGCGCGGGGAGGCGAGCTGTTCGTGTTCGCCGACCAGGACAGCAACTTCTCCGAAAGCGAAGGCGTGCATGTGATCCGTACGCCGCGCCACGCGGGCGTGCTCAGTCCGGTGGTGCATACCATTCCGGTGCAGCTGCTGGCCTACCACACCGCACTGGCGCGTGGCACCGACGTGGACAAGCCACGCAACCTGGCCAAGAGCGTGACGGTGGAGTAACTGCCGTCGGCTGCATGGGATGCTGCAGGTGAAGGGGGCCACGTGGCCCCCTTTCGTTTGCGCCGCTCACAGCGCCAAGTGGGACACCCGCAGGGTGTTCTGTCCGCGTTCGGCAGCAGGCCATCAATCTTTAACGCGCGGCACCGCGCGTGTTCAGCGGCGGTTTCAGCCGCAGTGCCATTCTCTGGATCGTCGGCAGGTTCCCACGACGTACTGTCCTATCGATGCCGGTAGTGACCGAGGATCGCAGTCGTAGAATCGAGCCGACCGAGATACGGGTTGCGTTGCCGGACCCGCCTCGTTCGCGTTGCAGCACCTCGCCTTGCCGATGCATTCCCCATGGGCAGACCGGTGCGCCAGACGTGCGCTGAAAGGTCTGTTCCCGGGGAGGGGGCGAATCGGAAGAGCACACTTTTTTGACTTCAGTGACCTGCAACAGGAAACAAGAATGAACGTCCGCGAACTCCTGCAATCCAAGAAAGAAGCTGTCATCACCATCGATGCGGAAGACACCATCGGTGCCGCCGCCCACAAGATGAGCGCGAACAGGATCGCTGCCCTGGTGGTGATGAAGGATGATGCGCCGGTCGGCATCATCTCCGAGAAAGACATCGTGCGTACCCTGGCTGACGATGGCCCGCAGGCCGGCCGCCGGGTGATTTCCACCCTGCCGTCCACGGGACTGGAAGGCATCGCACCGGAGGCCACCCTGAAGCAGGCCATGTCGTTGATGACGTACTCGCGGCGCCGTCATCTGATGGTCACCGATGGCACGCGCCTGGTCGGCATCCTAAGTCTGGGCGACATCGTGAAGAATCTGCTGGGCGAGCTGGAGCTGGAAAAGGCCGTGCTGCAGGACATCTATATGGCCGCGCATTGACGCCGGCGCAGTAGAAGGAAAGAAGCCGGGCACTGCCCGGCTTCTTCGTTCACGGCATCGGTGGAATCAGAACGTCACCTTCACCGAATCGGCGCTGTAGCGCGCCGGGCCGTGATAGACCACCTCGATGTTGTTGCCATCCGGGTCAAGCACGAACGCGCCGTAGTAGCCCGGATGATAGGGGCGCTCGCCCGGTGCGCCGTTGTCGGTGCCGCCAGCGGCGATGGCGGCAGCATGAAACGCATCGACGGTCTCCGCATCGCGCGCCTGGAATGCCAGGTGGTGGCGTCCGGTCAGCTGGCCGGCAGCGGCTTCGCTGCCGGCGGTGGAAATGAACAGCTCGTCAGCCCAGAAATAGTCCGGCCCTTCGCCGGCAACCGGAATGCCGATCGTGTCGAACACCGCCTGGTAGAAGCGGCGGCTGGCCGGCAGGTCGCGCACCACCAGCTGCAGGTGATCGATCAATCGACCGCGGTGCAGTTCCATAGTTTCCATGCGTACCTCTACAGAAAAGGGGACAGTGTGGATAGCGCCGGGCCGCGCCCGGCGAGCGCGCAGCGCGGCCTGCTTCCCGTGCGATGAATATCGGAGCAAGGCCGCCGGGCATGGCCTGGCGCCAGCGCAATTGTGCCCCTTTCCGGATCAGGCGTTGGCGATGATTTCCACCCAGTAGCCGTCAGGGTCCTTGATGAAGGCGATGTTCTTCATGCGACCGTCGGTCAGGCGCTTCTGGAACGGCACGCCCAGATCCTCGAAGCGTTGGCAGGCAGCTTCCAGCTCGGGCACCGAGACGCAGATGTGGCCGAAGCCGCGCGGATCGCTGTTGCCGTCGTGGTAGACCGGGCCATCCTGGGCTTCAGTGCCGTGGTTGTGGGTCAGCTCCAGCACGCCCGGCAGGCCGGCCATCCACAGGCGGCGCTCGGCATCGTCTTCCGGCACCACGGCGCCGGACGGCACGTAGGCCAGGAAATACAGGCTGAACTGCGCTTCGGCGAAGTCACGCTTGTCGATCAGCCGGTAGCCCAGCACGCGGGTGTAGAAGTCCAGCGAGGCGGTGATGTCCTTCACCCGCAGCATGGTGTGGTTGAACACGAAGCCGGTGGTTTCGGCCGGGGTCTGGGCGGCGACGCCGGGGACCTGTTGGAGGGAAGAAAGGCTCATGATTCGCGTCCTGTCAGCAATGGGGGGAAATGACCCGCGGAGAGTGGCTGGAAGTTGCATCTGAAACCGGCAGTTGCCGGAACCCGCACTTCGCTTGCATCCTCGTTGTCGATCTGGGATCGTCGGGTCATGTTGCAGCGCAGGATAATCGGTGTGCGTCCGCAATGGGATGAGCGCTTCCGCAACGCCGGGTGAAATGCCTGCAACCAGAGCAGTACGGCGCGGCAGTGGGACGCAGGGGAATCCGGCAGGGATGGCGAGACGCCCGCGCATTGTCGCGGGCGGTTGACAGCCCGTTGCCTGCCGCGCTAATGATGGTATGTATATACAAATAACCGAGGGTCTTCAGGGGTCCCATGCCTTACCGCCGATGGCTGCCGCTGCTGCTGATGGCCGTGCTCCTCTTCGAAGGTGTCTTCGGAGCGTGGGCGGGGACGCGCATGGCGCTGCCTGGCGGGGACGCTGCAGGCTCCGCGGGCCGGGCGATTGCGGGCTGCCAGGCAACACCGCGCAGCGCGGCACCGGCGTCGGGCCACACCCGCCATGATCAGGCGCCGGTGGCCGCCGGCGACGTGCACAAGGATCACTGCAGCTGTGTCGATGCGGCCGGCTGCGACTGCCGCTGCCTGTTGAGTCTCTACCCTCCGATGCCATCGCTGCTGCTGCCCAGCGCCCATCCGCGCATCGCGCTGGACATTGCGCTGCCGGCACTGATCCTGCCTGCCAGCAAACTTTCCCGCGTATTCCGACCTCCCATCGCCTGAGCGGCTGTCCCCGCGTCGACATGACGCCGTCGTGTCCCTTTGCCCGAATCGTGGCGGGGGCACCCAGAGACAGTATTCCTGCGGGAGCGCGCAGCTGTCAGGCGTCGGCCCGGTGAGCGTGGTCGATGCCGAGGCCATCGAACGTTCCGGCGCCACCTCGGTGGAAACCCTGCTGCAGCGCCTGCCGGCCTCGGCAGGGTTCGCGGGCAGCCAGAGCAATGCGTACTGGGCCGAGAACGGCTACGGCACCACCCAGGTCAATCTGCGCGGTCTCGGCATCAACCGGACCCTGGTCCTGCTCAACGGCCGGCGCATCGTCAATGGCGGCACCGGCGCCAACAGTTCGGTCGACCTCAATGTCATTCCGGTCTCGCTGATCGAGCGCGTGGAGGTGCTCAAGGACGGTGCCTCGGCAATCTATGGCGCTGATGCGGTGGCTGGCGTGGTCAACATCATCACCAAGCAGGGATTCGAGGGTGCCGAAGCGGTGGTGCGCTATGGCCAGACCAGCCAGGGCGACGGCGAGGAAACCTCGGTCGATGTCAGCTGGGGCGTCAGCAGCGAACGCGGCTCGCTGATGGCTGCGGTCAGCTACTTCGACAGCGGCGCGGTCAACATGGCCTCGCGCGCGCCCTGCGGCCTGATCGAATCCGATGGCCGGCTGGTCTGCTCCGGCAGTTCGTCCACCATCGGTGGTCGTGCACTGCTGGCAGATGGCCGACGGGTCAACTTCAACCAGGTGCCCGGAGGCGACGGCGATTTCTACGAGCCCTATTCGGCGGCCAAGCACAACTACAACGGCAATCCCACGCTCAACGCGGTCAACCCGATCGAGCGGCTCAGCCTGAGCGTGTTCGGCGACAGCCAACTGAATGACAGCACACGTGCGTTCATCGAAGCGATGTACACCAACCGCCAGTCCAGGCAGCTGGCGACCTCGGGTGGGCTGGGTGTCTACCGGCCGATCAACATCGCCGCCGACCATCCGACCAATCCCACCGGGCAGGATCTGCTGCTGCAGCGCCGGCGCCTGGAAGAGGCCGGTCCCCGCCACTTCTTCCAGGAGACCGACACCTACCGGGTGGTGGCGGGCCTGAAAGGCCAGTTCGGCACCAGCTGGGACTGGTCGGTGGCCTTCAACTGGGGGCGCAACACCGGCGTGGATGGTTCGGACAACGTCGCCAACCTCGATCGCGTCGACCAGACGCTGGACCGGTCCCTGTGCAGTACCGCGCCCGGCGCAGCGATTCCCTGCGGCGACTATCTCGGCTACGGGGACCTGAGCCGTGACGTGCTGGATTACATCCTGTACACCTCGCGCGATACCGGCGGAAACGAGCAGAAGAGCTTCACCGCCAATCTCAGCGGGCAGATCTTCGAGCTGCCGGCAGGCTGGGTGGGATTCGCCGCGGGCGTGGAGGTGCGCAGGGAGCGCGGTTGGCGTGATCCGGATCCGTTGACCGTGCTCGGCATCGGCAACACCAACCAGCAGGATCCGATCGCCGGGCGATACACGGCCAAGGAAGCGTACATGGAGCTGGCGGTGCCGCTGCTGCAGGACGCGGTCATCGCAGATTCGCTGTACCTCAACCTGGCCGGCCGCGTGTCCGACTACGACCTGTTCGGGCGCGACTTCAACTACAAGGCCGGGCTGGACTGGCAGGTCAGCCCTTCGCTGAAGCTGCGCAGCACCTATGCTACGGCATTCCGCATTCCCAACATCCCCGAACTGTTCGGTGGCGTGTCCGAGGGCAACCTCACCACCACCGACCCCTGCAGTGGCTGGAGCGGACTGCCGGCCAGCTCGATCGTGCGTGCGAACTGCCAGGCCGATGGCGTGCCGGCTGGTTACGTGCAGCCGGGCAACACCATCCTGACCACGTCCGGCGGCAATGCGGATCTCGAGCCGGAAGATGCGACCTCCTTCACCGCCGGGGTGGTGTGGACACCCACGTTCGCACCCGGGCTGACGCTCACCCTGGACTACTACCGCATCCGCATCGAGAACGCGATCCAGCGCATCGCCGGTTCCACCAAGCTGGCCATCTGCTACAACACTCCCTCGCTGGCGCATCCGTTCTGCGACGCCAGCAACTTCACCCGGGACCCGCGCACCGGCGAAGTGAACTACCTGTCGTCGCAGCCGGTGAACACGGCCGATGAACAGGTCAGTGGCTACGACCTGGGCGCACTCTACGAGTTCAAGCCGTGGGGCATGGACGCCAGCATCAGTGCCGACATCTCCTACCTTCAGCGTTATGACGTGCGCCCGTATGCCGGAGCAGAGGTGATCACGTATGCCGGCAGGATCACCGGCGGCCGTGGCAGCTATGCCAAGTGGCGTGGACTGATGTCGATGAACGCGTCCCGTGGGCAATGGTCCGGTACCTGGACCACCCAGTACATCGGCCGGGCCGACGACATCAATGCCGCGCGTGGCGACATCGGTGATCATGCGCCATCGGTGTTCCATCACAATCTCCAGCTCAGGTACGCGGTCAGCAAGGCGCTGGATGTGGCGCTGGGCGTGGACAACGTCTTTGATCGCTCGGCGCCGTTCATCCAGAGCTATACCGACGCCAACACAGACACCATGACCTACGACCTGCTCGGTCGTCGCTGGTATGCACGCATCGGCTACCGCTGGTGATCGCACGCGCCCCCGTCGCCTGCGGCGGGGGTGCTCCGCAAGGGAGAGAAGGTAGATGAAACCCGCATTCTGGGCGCGCCGCGCCCACAAATGGATCGGACTGGTGATCGGTGTGCAGGCGCTGCTGTGGATGCTCAGCGGGGTCTACATGACCGTGGTGCCGCTGCAGGTGATCCATGGCGACCACCTGGCGCATGTCCGTGGCGAACCGCTGGCGCCGGCGCATGATCGGGTCGGTGTCGATGTGCTGGCCGCGCGTTATCCCGGCCTGCAGTCGTTCCGCCTCAAGCGGCTGCTGGAGCGTGAGGTCTACGACGTCCAGCGCGGACCGGAACGCTTCCTGGTCGATGCCCGCAGTGGAGAGCGCCTGCCGCGGCTGGACCGGGATGGCGCCATCGCGCTGGCCACAGCGCTGTACCAGGGCGCAGGCGAGGTCGCGCGGGTGGAATGGGTGACCCGTGCGCCGTCGGAAGTGAAGACGCGACCGGTGCCGATGTGGGCCGTCCATTTCGCTGACCGCGGAAGCACCACGCTGTACCTGTCACCGGACAGCGGTGAACTGCTGGCGCGCCGGCACAGCCTGTGGCGCTGGTTCGATTTCCTGTGGATGTTCCACATCATGGACTACGAGCAGCGCACCGACGTCAACAATGGCCTGCTGCGCGTCGCATCGGTGATCGGACTGGCATTCGGTCTCAGTGGCGTGTGGCTGCTGTTCTACAGCTTCGGCCAGAGGAGGCGCGCATGACGCCGTGGCTGCGCCGGTTGCACAGGTGGATCGGGGTGCTGGTCGGACTGCAGTTCCTGGTTTGGCTCGGCAGTGGACTGGGCATGAGCCTGCTTGACCCGGACCGGATCGCTGGCACTTCGCAGCGGGCTGCGCCCGCGGCGCCCCCGGCATGGCCGGCAGACAGCGTCTCACCGGCCGACGCACTGCGAGCCGCACGATGGCCGGCCGCGACCCTGGACAGCGGCTGGCTGCTGCAGACGCCGGTGTATCGACTGCAGTCAGCGGAAGGCACCGAAGTGATCGATGCGCGTGATGGCAGGCGCATCACCATCGATCCGGTGATCGCGCTGCGCGTCGCGCAGGCCGCCTACCGTGGCCAGGGCGTGCCCGCAGTGCCGGTGCATCTGGCGCACAGTCTGGAGACGCGCAGCCATCCCGATCCGGTCTGGCGGGTGGACTTCGGTGATGCGCAGGACACCACCGTCTACGTGTCCGCCGACAGTGGACAGGTGCTCGAGCATCGCACCGCAACGTGGCGGCTGTTCGATGTGTTCTGGATGCTGCATATCATGGACTACGCGGCGCGGGCCAACTTCAACAATCCGCTGGTGGTGGGGATGGGGCTGGGGGGGCTGTGGATGGCCTTGACCGGCGCGTGGCTGCTGCTGGCAAGCGTCCGCCTGCATGAGTTCGTTCCACATCGATGGCGCAGCCGCCGGCAGTTGGCAGTGTTCGCCCCGGGAGGCACGCACCTGCGCACCGTGGCCGCGGCGCAGGGGGACAGTGTCTACCTGGCGCTGGCCCGCGAAGGCGTGAACCTGCCTTCCAACTGCGGCGGCGGGCAGAGCTGTGGACTGTGCGAAGTCCGGGTCCGTGGACAGGCTGGAACCCCTTCCGCCGCAGATCGGGCGCACCTGGCCGGATCGCGCCTGAAGGTCGGCTGCCGGCTCGCCTGCAACCTGCAGGTGGAGGCGGATATGGAGATCGAGGTAGCCGGCGGTGCCAGCCTGTGGACCGAGCATGAGGCAACGGTCGAGCGGATCGAAGCGGTGACCCCGTTCCTGCGCGAGATCCACCTGCGTCCGGACCACGCCGCCGACGCACTCTATCAACCCGGCTGCTACCTGCAGCTGCATGTGCCCGAATACGAGCTGCCCCGTTCCGCGCTCTGGCATCCGGACGAACACCGGCAGGACTGGGCACCGTTGGCCCTGCCGGAAACCCTGCACAACAAGGCGGCGGTGCGTCGTTCGTACTCGCTGGCGATGCCGGTTGCCGCCGAAGCGGGGCGCCTGGTGTTGCTGGCCCGGTTCAGCCCCGGCTGGCAGCAGGGCAAGCGGCATCCGCCGGGCAAAGGGTCCAGCTATCTGTACGCGTTGCGCCCCGGCGATCGCGTCCGCTACAGCGGACCGTTCGGTGATTTCGCGCTCAGCGGCGTGTCCCGGGAAAAGATCTTCATCGGAGCCGGCGCCGGCATGGCACCGCTGCGGGCGATGATCGAACATCGGCTTTCCGAGGGAGGGCAGGAGCGCATCCACTACTGGTACGGTGCCCGCAGCGATCGCGATTGCCCCTACATGGCGCAGATGCAGGCCCTGCAGGCAGCGCACGCGAACTTCAGCTGGCATCCCGTCTGGTCCGGGCAGGGAACTGGCCGGCGCGTGCATGACGCCATCCATGAGGATCTGCTGCAGCGGCATCCGGATCTTTCCGGCTGCGAGTTCTACCTGTGCGGGCCACCACCGATGCTGGCCGCGACCCGGCAGCTGCTGCAGCGGCTGGGGGTGACGGAAGAGCGGATCGCATACGACGATTTCAAGATCTGAAGTGGAGGCGCCGTGGCCGTGCAGGGCGGCCGCGGCGCCCGTTGCAGCGGTGCGGGCGGAGTAGAATGCGCAGCTGTACTCACCGAAGTGGCGTTCCATGTCCCAGCGCGCCTGGGTGGCTGCGGCCATCCGCAAGATCGAAGCCGATTTCAACCGGTCCGCCGATACCCACCTGATCCCGATGGCGCTGCCCGGGTTCGAAGGCATCGATGTCTACCTGAAGGATGAATCCAGCCACCCCACCGGCAGCCTCAAGCACCGCTTGGCGCGTTCGCTGTTCCTGTACGCGCTGGCCAACGGCTGGCTGCGCGAAGGGCGGCCGGTGATCGAGGCGTCGAGCGGCTCGACCGCGGTGTCCGAAGCGTATTTCGCACGCCTGCTGGGGTTGCCCTTCATCGCGGTGATTCCGGCCACGACCTCTCCGGAAAAGATCGCTGCCATCGAATTCCATGGTGGCCGCTGCCACCTGGTCGAGCGCGCCTGTGATCTCAACTGCGAATCGGAACGGCTGGCGCGCGAAACCGGCGGTCACTTCATGGACCAGTTCACCTACGCCGAACGGGCCACCGACTGGCGCGCCAACAACAACATCGCCGAGTCCATCTTCAAGCAGATGGCCGAAGAGCCCAGCCCGGTACCCGAGTGGATCGTGTGCAGCCCAGGCACCGGCGGCACTGCGGCCACGCTGGGCCGCTATGTCAGCTACCGTCGGCACGACACCCGCATCCTCTGCGCGGATCCGGAGATCTCGGTGTTCTTCGAGGGCTACCAGGCGGCGGTGGCGGGCGAGCAGCAGTGGCGTGACCTGACCTGCAGCGGTGGCTCCCGTGTGGAAGGCATCGGCCGACCGCGGGTGGAGCCGAGCTTCATTCCAACCAGCGTCGATGCGATGGTGAAGGTGCCGGATGCATTGAGCCTGGCAGCCATGCGCCACGTCAGCCGGCAGCTCGGTCGGCGCGTGGGAGGCTCCACCGGCACCAACTTCATCGGTGTGCTGCAGGCGGCGCAGTGGATGCGCGACGCCGGCCGCCACGGCAGCATCGTCAGCATCCTGTGCGACAGTGGCGAGCGCTACGCGCAGAGCTATTACGACCCGGCGTGGTACGCACGACAGGGCATCGATGTGGACGGTGCCGATGCGCAGCTGGCCGCGGCCGTGGCGGGTCAGGGCCTGCCTGCGCTGCCGTGCTGCAGCCTGGAAGCGCTGTAAGCCTGCGGTGCCTCCGCCGGGCCACGCCCGGCGAGCGCAGCGGCGCATCAGAGCCCGTCGATCCCGGTAGCGCCGGGCCACGCCCGGCGAGCGCAGCGGCGTATCAGAGCCCGTCGATCCCGGTAGCGCCGGGCCACGCCCGGCGAGCGCAGCGGCGCATCCCGATCAGTATCCCGCCGCAGTGAACGCGTCGAGCACCACATCGCGCAGCGCATCAGGCAGCGCCTCGATGTCCATCGCGCGATCATCCAGGTGCAGCCGTGGGTCCAGGCTGCTGATGCGGTCCTGGGCCAGCGCCTGCAGCCACAGCAGCACGCAGATCACGAACTCACGCTCGTGCCCCGGGTGCAGGTGGCGGGCACCGCGTTCGATCACCTCGAACGGGTACCACTCCTGCTCATCGTTGAGGATGCCGCCCTGCTGCATGAGCACCTGCAGCTCCTGCAGATGGCGCCGGGCATCATCGCCGGGATCGCACAATGTGGCGATCCAGGACAACTCCTCCGCGCTGGCAGACAGCGCCAGCGACCGGACCGGCAACGCGGTCGCAACCTGAGCCAGACCTTCCATGTGGGGCCTCTATCGGCATGTTCCGCTGCGGACTCCCCCGCACCCAGAGCTTCCGCGCGACCCCGTAAGGCCGACGTGAATGATCGGCGCGCCCCCCTTGTCTGCGGCTCCGGCCAGCGCCATATCGACTGGGCTGCCCGCTCCTCGGGCCCGTAACTGGAGATCTGCCGTGACCGCTGCCAACCCCCTGCTCGATTTCTCCGGCCTGCCGCGCTTCGAGGCGATCCGCCCCGAGCACGTGGCGCCGGCGCTGGACGTGCTGCTGGCCGAGGCCGAGGCCGCCGTCAACGCAGCCGAACAGGTGCAGCCGGTCCGCTGGGATACCTTCGTGGTCCCGCTGGACGATGCCACCGAGCGGCTGTGGCGCGCCTGGGGCCTGGTCGGCCACCTGCAGGGCGTGGTCAACACGCCGGAACTGCGCGAGGCCTACAACAGCAACCTGCCGCGGGTGACCCGCTTCGCCAGTGCGCTGGGCCAGAACCTGGCGCTGTACCGCCAGTACCAGGCATTGGCCACCGGCCCGGAGGCGGGGTCGTTCGATGAGGCCCGGCGCAAGGTGCTGGACAATACGCTGCGCGACTTCCGCCTGGGGGGCGCGGAGCTGGCGCCGGACGCCCAGCAGCGGTTCGCCGCGATCAAGGAAGAACTGTCGGCGCTGTCCGCGAAGTTCTCGCAGAACGTGCTGGATGCCACCGATGCGTGGTCGTTGATCGTGGAAGACGAAGCACGCCTGGCCGGCGTGCCGGACGACGTGAAGGCTGCCGCGCGTGCGGCAGCGGCGAACGATGGCAGGGACGGTTGGAAGTTGACGCTGCAGATGCCGTGTTACCTGCCGGTACAGACCTGGGCCGAAGATCGTGACCTGCGCGAGATCCTGTACCGGGCCAGCGCGCAGCGCGCTTCCGAATTCGGCGATGACGCGTTGGACAACAGCGGCAACATCGACCGCATCCTGGCCCTGCGGGCCGAACTGGCCGCACTGCTCGGCTTTGATTCCTACGCCGACTACTCGGTGGCCACCAAGATGGCGCAGGACCCGGCCGAAGTGCTGGGCTTCCTGCGTGACCTGGCGTCGCGCGCCAAGCCGTTCGCGGCCAGAGACCGTGCCGAACTGGAGCAGTTCGCGCGTGACCACCTGGGCATCGACAGCCTGCAGGCCTGGGACCTGGCGTTCGCGGCCGACCGCCTGAAGCAGGCGCGCTACAGCTATTCCGAGCAGGAGGTGAAACAGTACTTCACCGAGCCGAAGGTGCTGGGTGGATTGTTCTCGGTGATCGAGCAGCTGTATGGACTGCGCGTGCAGGAGGACAGCGCGCCGGTCTGGCACGAGGACGTACGCTTCTTCCGCCTGGTCGATGCGCAGGACGCGCTGGTAGGCCAGTTCTATCTGGATCTGTACGCCCGTGAGGGCAAGCGCGGCGGTGCGTGGATGGACGATTGCCGCAACCGGCGCGAGCGTGCCGATGGCAGCGCGCAGACGCCGCTGGTGTACCTGGTGTGCAACTTCGGTCGCGGCGCCAACGGCAGGCCTGCTACGTTCAGCCACAATGAAGTGACCACGCTGTTCCATGAAATGGGCCATGGCCTGCACCAGCTGCTGACCCGGATTGGTGAGCTGGGCGTGGCCGGCATCAATGGCGTGGAATGGGATGCGGTGGAGCTCCCCAGCCAGTTCATGGAGAACTTCTGCTGGGAATGGGACCACCTGCAGCGCATGACTGCGCACGTGGAGACGGGTGAACCGCTGCCACGTGCGCTGTATGAGCGCATGCTGGCCGCGCGCAATTTCCACAGCGGCATGGCGACTGTCCGCCAGCTGGAGTTCGGTCTGTTCGACATGCTTCTGCACAGCCAGTTCGAGCCCACGCAGGACAGCGTGCTGGCACTGCTGGAGCGCGTGCGCGGCGAAGTGGCGGTGAATCATCCGCCAGCCTGGAACCGCTTCCCGCATCAGTTCAGCCACATCTTCGCCGGTGGCTATGCGGCCGGCTACTACAGTTACAAATGGGCCGAGGTGCTCAGTGCCGATGCCTATGCGGCGTTCGAGGAAGCACCGCAGGCATTGGCCGCGACCGGTGCACGTTTCCGCGACGAGATCCTCTCGCGCGGGGGCAGCCGTCCAGCGGCCGAGAACTTCAAGGCCTTCCGTGGCCGTGCGCCGCAGATCGATGCGCTGCTGCGCCATTCGGGCATGGCCTGATCCCACGTCGGCTGTGAGGGGTGCCCCCCATGGCGGGCACCCCTCGACGGGCATCGGTCACTCGGCGTAGATCATCCTGCGGGTCATGCCGCCGTCGACGATGAAATCCTGGCCGGTGGTGAATCCGGACAGCGGCGACAACAGGTACACCGCCAGCGCGCCGATGTCTTCCGGGCGGCCGACGCGGCCGACCGGATGCTGTGCGTGGTCGATGGCCGAATACTCGGGCGCATGGCGCCGGGAGGGCGCCTGCCACTCGCTGGTGCCGATCCAGCCCGGACTGATGCTGTTCACCCGTACCGCCGGTCCGGCGCTGACTGCCAGCGCGTGGGTGAATGCCACCAGTCCGCCCTTGGCCGCGGCATAGGCTTCGCTATGGGCTTCGGACTGCCGGGCGCGGGTCGAGGCGATGTTGATGATGGCGCCGGCGCCACCGGATGACAGTGCCGGCAGGGCATGCCGGCTGCACAGGAAAGCGCCATGCAGCGATGACAGGCGGCGCTGCCATTCGTCCCACGCCATGTCCTGCAGCGGCGTACCGTGCGCACCGGCGATGCCGGCATTGTTGACCAGGCCATCGATGCCGCCAAACCGCTGCACCGCCGTGGCGATGAACGCGCGCACGCTGGCTTCGTCGGTGATGTCCAGGGGCTGGAACGCCGCATCGTCATCGCGCTGCCATTCGGCCAGGCAGGCGTGGCCGGCTTCCGTATCCAGATCGCCGATCAGCACGCGGCCGCCGGCACCGAGCACGGCCTGGGCGATGCCGCGGCCGATGCCATTGGCGCCACCGGTGACCAGCACCACCTTGCCCGCCAGCGGCGCGGCAGGCCAGGCAGCGATCGGCGGAGCCGCGCTCATGACAGGTCTTCGCCACGCAGGCGGCGATGCCAGCCGTCCACGCCGATGCGGTCCAGCGTCTGGATGTTGCGCTCGACGATCACGTCCGGATCGGGGAAGGCGTCCACCGCGCGTGCCACGCTGTCCTCGCGCAGCAGGTGCAGCGTGGGATAGGGCGCGCGGTTGGTGTAATTGCTGGCGTCGTTGGCGGCCACGCCTTCGAACTGGTAGTCCGGATGGAAGCTGGCCACCTGCAGGATGCCCCGCAGATCGAGCGCCTCGATCGCCGCGTCGGCGTTGTCGAGGAAGTCGTTGTAGTCCAGGAAATCCGTCAGCACCTGCGGGTGCACGATCAGGGTGGTGTCGATCTGCTCGGCCGGCGTGTCCCGCAGCAGCACCAGTTCCTCGGCCAGCTGTTCGACCAGTGCTTCGGGGGTGGTGGCATCACTGAGCACGAAGCGGACCTGGTCCTTCACATATACGGCCTTGGCGAACGGACACAGGTTCAGGCCGATGACGATGCGCTCCAGCCACAGGCGGGTGGCGGCGATCGGGTCGTCGGTGGGCAGGGCGATATCGGTCATGGCGGGCACATCGGCGGGCGAGGTCGCCATTGTAGGCAGTGTGCCGCCGCTGCGCTGTTCACTGTGCAGGAACTGGACAGTCGCCATGCTGCAAATCCCCGCCGATTCAAGCCTTTGCAGGCCACCGGCAGATGGCCGATTGCCTGCTGCGGGCGGTAGGCGTGGAATGGACGCACGACACAGGAGGACACCCATGACTGCATCTACTCCGTGGCTGCCGGACGCCCTTTGGGCCGGCGCCCTCTTCGACGGCCGGTGGCAGGCGGCCGCGCAACGGCAGCCGGTGATCGAGCCGGCCACCGGTAACACGCTCGGTCAGATCGGCCTGGCCGACCCGGCGCAGGTGGCGCGCTCGGCGGCGGCCGCTGCGCAGGCGCAGCAGGCGTGGGCGGCGGCTCCGTACGAACAGCGCGCTGAAGTGCTGCGCAAAGCGGCACGCCTGGCCGAAGAACACATCGACACCCTGGTCGAATGGCTGGTACGCGAAAGCGGCTCCACCCGCCTGAAGGCAGGTTTTGAGGCCAAGGTGACCATCAAGGCACTGCACGAGGCTGCGGCGCTGCCGTCGCGCAGCACCGGCGAGATTCTGCCTTCCGAGCCGGGCCGACTGAATCTGGCGCGGCGCCGACCGCTGGGTGTGGTAGGGGTTATCTCGCCTTTCAACTTTCCGCTGTATCTGGCCATGCGCGCGGTGGCGCCGGCCATCGCGCTGGGCAACGCGGTGGTACTCAAACCTGACCCGCGCACAGCGGTGTGCGGCGGGGCGGTGATCGCACGCCTGTTCGAGCAGGCCGGCCTGCCGGCAGGCGTTCTGCACATGCTGCCCGGTGATGGCGCGGCCGGCGCTGCGCTGACCAGCGATCCGCACGTGGCGATGATCCAGTTCACCGGCTCCACCGCCGCCGGGCGCAAGGTCGGAGAGGCGGCGGGCAAGCATCTGAAGAAGGTCTCGTTGGAGCTGGGCGGCAAGAACTCGTTGATCATCCTCGATGATGCCGACCTCGACCTGGCGGTGGCCAACACCGCGTGGGGGGTCTACCTGCATCAGGGCCAGATCTGCATGGCGACCGGCCGCGTGCTGGTGCAGCGGAAGATCCACTCCGCGTTCCTGCAGAAGCTGGTGGCCAAGGCCAATTCATTGAAGGTGGGCGATCCGGCGCGCGAAGACGTGGCGATCGGTCCGCTGATCAATGCCGGCCAGCGCGACCACGCCACGCGCGTGGTCGAGCAGGCAGTGCAGGCCGGTGCCTCGCTGGAGGCCGGAGGTACCCATCGCGATCTGTTCTTCGCGCCGACCGTGCTTGGCAACGTCTCTGCTGACAATCCGGCGTTCAACGAAGAAATCTTCGCGCCGGTGGCGGTGGTGGTGCCGTTCGACGATGACGACGATGCCGTGCGCCTGGCCAACGACAGCGAGTACGGCCTTTCGATGGCCATCGTTTCCAGCAATGTCGGCCGCGCACTGAAGCTCGGTGAGCGCCTGCGCACCGGGCTGCTGCACATAAACGATCAGACCGTGAACGACGAGGTGATCAATCCCTTTGGCGGCGTCGGAGCATCCGGCAATGGCACCAGTATCGGCGGCCCCGCCAACTGGGAGGAGTTCACGCAGTGGCAGTGGTTGACCGTCAAGGGCGAGGCGCCCGCTTATCCGATCTGATCGAAGGAGCCATCACGATGAACGACAACACGGCAACACGCGAGATCACCGCTGCAGTGGTCCGCGGCAAGGAACAACCCTTCGTCATCGAGCAGGCCCGGCTGCGTGGCCCGCGGGAGGATGAGGTCCTGGTGAAGGTGGTAGCCACCGGCCTGTGCCACACCGACCTGATCGTGCGCGATCAGTACTACCCGGTGCCGCTGCCCGCGGTGCTGGGTCACGAAGGCGCCGGCGTCGTGGAGGCGGTCGGCCCCAACGTAAGGGAACTGAAAGCAGGTGATCACGTGGTGCTGACCTATGGCGCCTGCGGCCACTGCAATCCGTGCCGGGGCGGTCATGGCGCCTACTGCAGGGATTTCTTCGCGCTGAACTTTGGTGGCGATGATGGCCACGGCCATACCGCCATCACCGATGCGCAGGGTCAGCCGTTGCACGACCATTTCTTCGCGCAGTCTTCGTTTGCCACCTATGCGCTGGCGCGCGAGATCAATGCGATCAAAGTGCCCGACGATGCGCCTCTGGAACTGCTGGGCCCGCTGGGCTGCGGCATCCAGACCGGTGCCGGCGCGGTACTCAATTCGCTGAAGGTACGCTCGGGCAGCAGTTTTGCCAGCTACGGTGCCGGCGCAGTCGGTCTGAGTGCGGTGATGGCGGCCAAGGTCGCCGGTGCCACGACCATCATCGCCATCGATGTGGTGCCGTCGCGGCTGGCACTCGCGCTGGAGCTGGGCGCCACCCACGTGGTCAACAGCCGCGAGACCGATGTGGTCGAGGCCGTGCGCGCCATCACCGGCGGTGGCGCTGATTTCGCGCTGGAATCGACCGGTCGCCCGGAGGTGCTCTCTGCGGGTATCGAGGCGTTGGGGGGCTTGGGCATGATGGGCGTGGTCGGTGCACCAAAGCTGGGCACCACCGCCAGTTTCGACGTGAACAACCTGCTGCTGGGTGGCCGCAGCATCCGTGGCATCGTGGAAGGCGACAGTGTGCCGCAGGTGTTCATTCCGCAGCTGGTCACGCTGTTCCAGCAGGGCCGCTTCCCGTTCGACAGGCTGGTGAAGTTCTACCCGCTGGAGCAGATCAACCAGGCGGCCGAGGACAGCACCCGGGGCATCACCCTGAAGCCGATCCTGCGCATCGCGGCGTGATCTGAGGGCAGGGCTGCAGGGCTTCGCCCTGCACCTGCCGGATGGGCGGCAACCGCAGGCCAATACCTCATCGGAGCGTAACGTGGCGTTGCCGCTGGCGGGTGTACGCTGCGCCCATGATCGCAACCTCCGTCGGGCAACAGCAGCTGGTAGCGGCACGCGCGGCCTTTGCAGAGGGCGACGCGCGTTCATTGAGCGTGTTGCCGCAGCCCTTGCAGCAGTCGTGGATGCGCTCGCGCGCGGCTGGCCTGCAGCCCGGGCAGGAACCGGTCTACCTGCCGCTGCAGAGCGATGGCCGGCATCTGCCACAGCGCGACGACCGTCGCCTGGCACGCTGCGTGCAACCGGAGCTGGAACAGCTGTGGGCCGCTTTCGGCGGACGTGGCTGGACGATGTTCTGCGCCAACCGCGAGGGCATGGTGATCGCGCAGCAGGCGCATGGCCTGGAAGACTCGCCCCTGCTGCGGCCGATCCAGGTCGGGCGGCGGCTGGGCGAAAGCGAGATCGGCACCACCGCGCCGGCGGTCAGCCTGGCCGACGACCTGCCAGCGCTGGTGCGCGGCAATGAACATTACCTGCAGCGTTTCGCTCCGGTGTTCTGCCTCAGTGAACCCCTGCACGATCTCGACGGGCGGGTATGCGGAGTGATCGATATCACCGGGCTGGGTGAGCGCGATCCTTCGCTGCTGCAGGGCTATTTCCGGCAGGCCGCACTGGCCAGCGAGAATCGCCTGTTCCACACGCTTGCCGATGTGCACCTGCTGGCGCTGCAGCATGATCCGCGCTGGCTGGCGTCACCCTTGCAGGGGCTGCTGGCGGTGCAGGAGGATGGCCAGCTGCGCGCCGCCAACCGTGTGGCCCGGCGTCTGTTGGGCCTGCCGCGGCGCGGGCCACTGCCGTTGCTGGATATTGCAGCGGTGTTTGCCGGCGCCAGTGCCGCACAGCGGCGGCGCCTGCTGCAGCCGGGGGCGCCGCATCGGGTCCGGTTGGGCGAGGGCAGTGCGGTCTACCTGCAGCATCTGCAGGCGCCGCGCAAGGTCGCTGGCAACAGCGTGCGACGGTCTTCACCGGCGACGATGGCGGCGCCGGCGCTGCGCGATCAGCAGCGTGAAGCGGCGCGCCGGGCGGCGCAGGCGGCGGACGGCAATCTCAGTCTGGCCGCACGTCAGCTGGGCATCTCGCGCACCACGCTGTACAAGCTGCTGCGTGATTGATCGAGCGCGGTGCCGGGCCACGCCCGGCGGAGCAGTCAGTCGCGGAAATTGTTGAACTGCAGCGGCAGCTCGAACTTGCCGGCCTTCAGTACTGCGATCGCGTCCTGCAGATCGTCGCGCTTCTTGCCCTGCACGCGCAGCTTGTCGCCATTGATCTGGCTTTCCACCTTCAGCTTGGCGTCCTTCAGTGCGGCGGCGATCTTCTTGGCCACCTTCTGCTCGATGCCCTGCTTGACGGTGATCTTCTGCCGCGCCTGCGCCAGATTGGTCTCGATGTCGCCGAACTCCAGGCTCAGCACGTCGATGCCGCGCGCTGCCAGACGCGCACGCAGGATGTCGTTCATCTGCTTGAGCTGGAACTCGGTCGGCGCGAACTGGTTGATGACATCGCCATCACGCTCGAACTTGGCGTCCACGCCCTTGAAATCGAAGCGGGTGCTCAGTTCGCGGTTGGCCTGGTCGATGGCGTTGGTCAGCTCGTGGGTGTCGACTTCGGAGACGACGTCGAAGGAAGGCATGGGCGATGCTCCACGGAATTCAGTGCGGACATTCTATCGCGCCGGCCAGCCTGCCCGCTTTCCGTGGCGCTGGGCATCGCTGCAACGGCATCCCGCCGCCGGCTCGGCGATAATGGGCCATGAACGTGCAACGCTCCCCCTCGCGCGCGGTGGCCTGGATGGTCGCCGCGGTCGCCTGCTTCTCCCTGATGGACGCCGGCATGAAGCAGCTGGCGGCCAGCTATCCCACCCTGCAGGTGACCTTCCTGCGCGGCGCGGCGTCGTTGCCGTTCGTGCTGGTCTGGGTGCTGGTCAGCGCGGGCCCGCGTTCGCTGGTGCCACGTCGCTGGGGCCTGCATCTGCTGCGTGGCGCGCTGGGCATGGCGATGATCGGCTGCTTCGTGTTCGCGTTGCGCGATCTGCCACTGTCCACCGCCTACACCATCTACTTCGTCGCGCCGCTGCTGATCGCGGCCCTGTCGGTGCCGCTGCTGGGCGAACGGGTCGGACCGCGTCGCTGGGTGGCCATCGGCATCGGCCTGGTCGGCGTGCTGGTGGTGCTGCGGCCCGGCGTGGATGGGTTCATCTCGGTGCCGGGCCTGATGGTGCTGGCCGCGGCCACCGCCTACGCCGTTGCCGCGATCACGGTCAGCCTGCTGACCCGTACCGACACCTCGCAGTCGATGGTGGTCTGGTTCCTGGTCATCATGGCGATCGGCGCGGGCCTGCTGGCGATTCCCGGCTGGAGGCCGCTGCTGCTGGCGCACGCGCCGCTGATCGCGGGCATGGGGCTGGCCGGTGCGCTGGGTCAGATCGCCCTGACCAAGGCCTTCCAGCTGGGCGAGGCATCCATGATCGCGCCCCTGGAGTACAGCGGCCTGGTCTGGGTGATCGGATGGGATCTGGCTTTCTGGGGGCAGTTGCCGGACGGCTACACCTGGGTGGGGGCGGCGATCATCGTGGCGTCGGGCCTGTACCTGCTGCACCGCGAGCGGGTGAACCGCCAGCAGCCGCCGAAGCCGCTGGATCATCCCTGAACCGGTTTGGCAGGGGAGCGGGGTCAGAGCCCCTGCGGGGATCCGACCCCGGGGTCAGAGCCCACAGGGGCTCTGACCCCGGAACCCGGCCGGAGTAGGCGTCTTAGAACCAAAAGGAATAACATTCTGGCCCATGGCGCGGGCGCGCGACCGCCGGCGCTGGTAGGCTGCACGCCCCCTTCTGTCGCCTGCCGGTGAGCCGCTCCCGTGATCGAGTTCCAGCGCCTGCACAAATCCTATGCCGTTGCCGGCCGCGCGGTCAGCGCGCTGCAACCGCTGGACCTGACCATCGAGGCCGGCGAGGTCTTCGGCATCATCGGTCATTCCGGTGCCGGCAAATCGACGCTGATCCGCATGATCAACCGCCTGGAAGAGCCTTCCGGTGGCCGATTGCTGATCGGAGGCGAGGACATCACCACGCTGGATGCCGACGGCCTGCGCTCGCTGCGCCGGCGAATCGGCATGATCTTCCAGCACTTCAACCTGCTGTCCTCGCGCACGGTGGCGGGCAACGTCGCCTTCCCGCTGGAGCTGGCCGGTACACCGAAGGCGGAGATCGACAGCCGGGTGGCCGAACTGCTGCAGACCGTCGGCCTGCAGGCACACGCACAGAAGTACCCGGCGCAGCTGTCCGGAGGCCAGAAGCAGCGCGTGGGCATCGCCCGTGCCCTGGCCACCCGCCCGCAGATCCTGCTGTGCGACGAGGCCACCAGTGCTCTCGACCCGCAGACCACCGCGTCGGTGCTGGCGCTGCTGTCGAAGATCAACCGCGAGCTGGGCCTGACCATCGTGCTGATCACCCACGAGATGGATGTGATCCGCCGCGTCTGCGACCGGGTGGCGGTGCTCGATGCCGGCCAGCTGGTGGAGACCGGTCCGGTCACCCAGGTGTTCCTGCATCCGCAGCATCCCACCACCCGCCGTTTCGTCAGCGAATCGGAGCATGTGGACGAAGGAACGCTGCACCGTGATTTCGACGCCGTGAGTGGGCGCATCGTGCGCTTGACCTTCCTCGGTGGCGATACCTACGAACCCCTGCTGGGCAGCATCGCGCGCCAGACCGGGGTCGATTACAACATCCTGTCCGGGCGTATCGACCGGATCAAGGACACACCGTATGGCCAACTGGTCGTGGCCCTGGTCGGTGGCGATCACGCCGCCGCGCAGGCCGCGTTCGTGGCCGCTGGCGTGCATGTCGAGGAACTGCGTCGATGATCATTGCTGCTGCAGACGGATTCTTCCGCCACCTGGACGCCGGCAAGTGGGCCGATATCGGCCAGGCCACCATCGACACCCTGCTGATGCTGGCCGGTTCGCTGCCCTTGACCCTGGCCATCGGGCTGCCGCTGGGCGTGCTGCTGTACCTGTTCGGTGCGCCGCAGATGAAGCGTCGTCCGTTCGCCTATGGCGTGCTGGCGCTGGTGGTCAACCTGCTGCGTTCGGTGCCCTTCATCATCCTGATGATCGTGCTGATTCCGGTGACGCTGTTCATGATGGGGACGTCGCTGGGTGTTCGCGGTGCGATCGTGCCCCTGGTGATCGGCGCCGCACCGTTCTATGCGCGGCTTGTGGAAACCGCGCTGCGCGAAGTGGACCGTGGGGTGATCGAGGCGACCCAGGCGATGGGCGCAACCACCTGGCAGCTGGTCACCCGTGTGCTGCTGCCGGAAGCGCGGCCGGGCCTGATCGCAGGTGCCACGGTCACGACCGTTGCGCTGATCGGCTTCACCGCCATGGGCGGTGCGATCGGCTCGGGCGGCCTGGGCGATCTGGCGTTCCGTGATGGCTACCAGCGTTCGCACACCGACGTCGCCCTGGTGACCGTGGTGCTGCTGCTGGTGCTGGTGCAGCTGCTGCAGATGCTAGGCGACCGTCTGGTCGCACATTACACCCGCAGGTAACCGGCACGTCCGCCGGGCATGGCCCGGCGCTACCCTGCCACGCGGACGTTCCAGTAGCGCCGGGCCATGCCCGGCGGCGTCGGCTCACCGCGCGTTGGGGCCGTCATAGCCCCGTTTGCCGACCTGGTCCGGGCGCTGCGGCACCCGCTTGAGCTTGTCGGTATTCACTCCGTACTCGTCGCGCAGGCGCTCGGCCAGCTCCTTGTACAGCGTCTTGTCCATGTCAGGCCGACGGGCAAAGATCCACGCCATCTCGCGGCCCGGATAGCCGATCAGTGCCCAGGAGTAATCCGGCGCCACTTCCAGAACGCGCGAATGGGTCGGCACCACGCGGTAGAACCAGGTCCGCCAGCCATGGTTGCCGCTGTCCGGGTCGACGCTGGCACGGGCGCGGATCTCCTGTTGCGGTTCGCTGAAGCCGTTGCGGTAGCGGTAGGTGATGGCAACCTTGTGATCGTCGCGCAGCGCGTACTCGTTGACGCTGGCAACGTGACCGCGCTCGACGAAGTTCGGTACGCGGCCGATCACGTACCAGGTGCCCATGAAACGTTGCAGGTCGATCGGCGCGTTCGGATCGGGGGCGCGGGCCGCCGCGGCACGCGGCGACGGCGGATCGCTGGCAGCCAGCGCCGGGCCCGCCAGGGACAGGGCCAGCAGCACGGCGCAGAGCGGGCGGATCGAAGTCATGCGGGAGCGGGCTCCAGTGGGCTTGCACGCGCATGGTCGACTGTGTGCACGCGGTCCGTCAATGGTGTCGCAGCGTATGAGAAGGCCCTTGCCCAAGCTGTGTTGCATTGTCCACCGGAGAAACCCGCATGAGCGCACGCCTCACACGCCGCCCCTCGACTGAACGCGTCAGCGAACGCGCCGATCCGCGCCTGCTGCGGGGTGTACAGCATCTGGCACTGGCCGGCGTCGCACTGGTCCTGGTGTGGCCGGCCGCCCGTGGCAGCAGTGCCTGGCTGGGTTGGCTGCCCCTGTGGCTGATCGGCATGCCGCTGGTGGCCTGGTGGGCGTTGCTGCGCTGCCCATTGCCGTCGCTGCGGCGGCGGTCGTCGCGTCGTACCGGTGGACAGGCGCGCCGCCGGAGGGCAGCCGGCGCGCGCGGCCGACGCGGCGCGACGGCGGCGGCCTGACCTTCGACACGGGGGCGGTGTCCGGATCCGTGCTAGCGTTCCACGGCTTATGACTGCCTGGAGCTGCAATGTCACGACTCGCTTCCGCCTGCCTGCTGGCTGGCATGATGACCGCTGCCTCGGTGGGGACCGCCGTGGCTGCTGAAGATACCGACCGTTATGCCTGGCTGGAGGACGTCACCGGCGACAAGCCGCTGTCCTGGGTCAAGGAACAGAACGCCAAGGCCGAGGCGCGCCTGGCGCAGACTCCGGCCTTCAGGCAGATGGAGGCCAGCATCCGTGAGGTGCTCGATTCGGATGCCAAGATTCCCGGCGTGCAGAAGATCGGCGACTACTACTACAACTTCTGGAAGGACAAGCAGCACGAACGTGGCCTGTGGCGGCGCACCACCCTGGCCGAGTACCGCAAGGCCTCGCCGCAGTGGGAAACCGTGCTTGACCTGGACGCACTGAACAAGGCCGAGGGCGAGAACTGGGTCTGGCACGGCGCCGACTGCCTGCGCCCGGACTACAGCCGCTGCCTGATCGCGCTGTCACGCGGCGGCGCGGATGCCGATGTCACCCGCGAGTTCGATCTGTCGACGAAGCGCTGGATCGAGGATGGCTTCTTCCGTCCCGAGTCGAAGGGCGGCCTGAACTGGATCGATCGCGATACCGTGTTCGTCTACACCGATTTCGGTGCCGGCACCATGACCACCTCCGGCTACCCGCGCGTGGCCAAGCTGTGGAAGCGTGGGACGCCGATGTCGTCGGCCAGCGTGGTGTACGAAGGCAAGCCGGAGGACATGTACATCGCGGCGATGCACGATGACACCCCGGGCTTCGAGCGCAACCTGGTCAGCCGCACGCTGGCGTTCTACAACAATGAGGTCTACCTGCGCGGCGACGATGGCACGCTGACCAAGATCGATGCGCCGAACTCCGCCGAGAAGGGCCTGCACAAGCAGTGGCTGACCCTGGAGCTGCGCGACGCCTGGACCGTGGGCGGCAAGACCTACGCGTCCGGCTCGCTGCTGGCGACCCGGCTCGATGACTTCCTGGCCGGCAAGCGTGACTTCGAGGTCCTGTTCACCCCGACCGCGACCACCTCGCTGGCCGGTGCGACCTGGACCAAGAACCACCTCGTCCTGAACGTGCTGGACGATGTGAAGAATCGCCTGTCCGTGCTGACCCCGGGCGCCAATGGCTGGCAGAAGAGCGCGTTTGTCGGCGCGCCGGCATTCGGCACTCTGGCCGTGGGCGCAGTGGACAGCGACGACAGCGATGCGGTCTGGCTGACCGCCACCGACTATCTGACGCCGACCACCCTGGCTTTGGCCGAGATCGGCAAGGCACCGGAAACGCTGAAGACCATGCCGGCCTTCTTCAATGCCGAGGGCAAGGTGATCGAGCAGCACTTCGCCACCAGCAAGGATGGCACCCGTGTGCCGTACTTCGTGGTGCATGCCAAGGACATGAAGCTGGACGGCTCCAATCCGACCCTGCTGTACGGCTACGGCGGTTTCGAGATTTCGCTGACACCCAGCTATTCCGGTGGCATGGGCCGCGCCTGGCTGGAGAAGGGCGGTGTGTACGTGGTCGCCAACATCCGTGGTGGCGGTGAGTACGGCCCACGCTGGCACCAGGCGGCGCTGAAGCAGAATCGTCACAAGGCCTACGAGGACATGGCCGCGGTGGCACAGGATCTGGTCAAGCGCAGGATCACCAGTGCCAGGCACCTGGGCGTGCAGGGCGGCAGCAACGGCGGCCTGCTGACCGGCAACATGCTGACGCAGTACCCGGAACTGTTCGGTGCGGTGGTGGTGCAGGTTCCGCTGCTGGACATGAAGCGCTACAGCCACCTGCTGGCCGGCGCGTCGTGGATGGCCGAGTACGGCAACCCCGATACCAGCGACTGGGAGTTCATCAAGACCTTCTCGCCGTACCACCTGTTCGACGCGAAGAAGAACTACCCGCCGGTGCTGTTCACCACCTCCACCCGCGATGACCGCGTGCACCCGGCCCATGCCCGCAAGATGGCGGCGAAGATGATCGATGCCGGCAAGGATGTGACCTACTACGAGAACATCGAAGGTGGTCATGGCGGCGCAGCCAACAACGCGCAGGCCGCGCACATGGCGGCCCTGGCCTACAGCTTCCTGTGGGAGCGCCTGGGCGGTAAATGACGAAATGAAAAACGCCGCCCCCGGGCGGCGTTTTTCATGGGCGGCGCTGCGCGCTCGCCGGGCATGGCCCGGCGCTACCGGAGATGTTGCAGCCCGCGCGCGATGCGCTCCACCGCTTCCTGCAGCCGCGGGATTTCCTGGGTATAGGCCAGGCGCACATGCTGGTTGGCGCGGTGGAAGCCAAAATCCAGGCCCGGGGTGAAGGCCACATGCTCGGTTTCGAGGAAGTGTGCGCAGAACGCCTGGGCATCATCGGTGAACGCACTGACATCGGCATACAGATAAAACGCGCCCTGCGGCTCCACCTCGATGCGGAAGCCCAGCTCGCGCAGCGCCGGCAACAGGAAATCGCGACGCTGGCGGAAGGCCTCCCGTCGCTGTTCGAAGATCGCCATCGATTCATCGGTGAAACAGGCCAGGGCTGCATGCTGGGCGATGCTCGACGCACTGATGTACAGGTTCTGCGCCAGCTTCTCCAGTTCGGGCACCGCTGCGGGCGGCGCCACCAGCCAGCCCAGGCGCCAGCCGGTCATGCCGAAGTACTTCGAGAAACTGTTCAGCACGAACGCGCTGTCATCGACCTGCAATACGCTGGCGGCGTCCACGCCGTAGGTCAGGCCGTGATAGATCTCGTCCACCACCAGGTGCCCGCCGCGTGCGTGCAGTGCGCGTGACAGCGCCGCAAGTTCATCGGCCGACAGCACCGTGCCGGTGGGGTTGGCCGGCGAGGCGACGAGTGCGCCGACGCTGTCCGTATTCCAGTGCTGTTGCACCAGCGAGGGTGTGAGCTGGTAGGCGGTCTGTGGACCGACCGGGACCAGCTGTGCGGCACCTTCCACCAGGCGCAGGAAATGCCGGTTGCAGGGATAGCCGGGATCGGCCAGCAGCCAGTGCCGGCCCGGGTCGACCAGCAGGCTGCTGGCCAGCAGCAGCGCGCCGGAGCCGCCAGGAGTGACCAGGATGCGTTCCGGATCCACATCCAGCCGGTAACGGCTGCGATAGAAACCGCTGATCGCCTGACGCAGCGCAGGCAGGCCGCGTGCGGCGGTGTAGCGCGTGTGCCCGGCGGCCAGGGCCGCCTGGCCGGCACGCACCACCGGCCCGGCCGTGGTGAAGTCCGGTTCGCCGATCTCCAGGTGGATGACATCGTGGCCGGCCTGTTCCAGCGCCTGCGCGCGGGCCAGCAGGGACATCACGTGGAAAGGAGCGATTTCATGGCTGCGCCGGCTGTAGACCGGCGGGTGGGGCAGGGTACTCATGCGCCCATGGTACGCCGACCGCTGCCAGCGGACCCGCACCGTGACGACCTGCAGGGTTGTGGTGCCGACGGGATTGGGGTCAGATCGCTGTTCGGGGAAAGGGAACCGATCCCGTCGAAGACCATTGCATTGAAGCGCCTGGAGCCTTATCTCATGAAGTCCACCCTCTGCCTGTTGCTCGCCAGCCTGATGACCAGCACCGCTACCGCCGCCCCCCTGCCTGTTCCGCCGGACGCCGCCCGGCATCCGCACGAGGTCAAGGCCCCGTTCGGCGCGACCCGCAACGACGACTATTACTGGCTGCGTGACGACAAGCGCGCGAACAAGGACATGCTGGCCTACCTGCAGGCCGAGAACGCCTATGCCGACCAGGTGCTGGCGCCATTGAAGCCGCTGGAAGACGCGCTGTACAAGGAAATCGTCGGCCGCATCAAGCAGGATGATTCCAGCGTGCCGGCGCGCGAGCGCGGCTACTGGTACTACAGCCGCTTCGAGACCGGGCAGGACTACCCGATCCACGCACGCCGCAAGGGCAGCATGGATGCCGCCGAAGAAGTGCTGCTGGACGTCAACGCAATGGCCGCCGGCAAGGGCTACTTCAATGTCGGCTCGATGGAAGTCAGCCAGGACAACCAGCTGCTGGCCTGGGCCGACGATGACGTGGGCCGTCGCCAGTACACGATCCGCTTCAAGGACCTGCGGACCGGGCAGGTGCTGCCCGACGTGATCACCGGCAGTTCCGGCGATCTGGTCTGGGCCGACGACAACCGCACCGTGCTGTACGTCGAGAACGATCCGGAAACGCTGCTGACCGTGCGCGTGAAAAAGCACGTGCTGGGCACCCCGGCCAGCGCCGACACCGTCGTCTACGAAGAGAAGGACGACAGCTTCTACATGGGCATCGGCCGCACCCGCGACGACCGCTTCATCACCATCGGCGTGCACAGTACCGTGTCGTCGGAAGAGCGCTACGCGCCGGCCGGCGACCCGACCACGTTCACCGTGCTGGCGCCACGCCAGCGCGACGTCGAGTACGACGCCGACCACTACGATGGCCGCTGGGTGATACGTACCAACGACAGTGCAAAGAACTTCAAACTGGTCACCGCACCGACCGATGCCACCTCGCGTGCGCAGTGGAAGGACTGGATCGCGCATGACGATGCGGTGTTCATCGAAGGATTCGAGCTGTTTGATGGCTTCACCGCCATTGCCGAGCGTTCCGAAGGCCTGGAGCGCATCCGCCTGCTGTTCAAGGATGGCCGCAGCGACTACGTGAAGGCCGATGAGCCGGCGTACTCGATGGGCCTGGGCGATAACACCGAGGCCGATACGCCATGGCTGCGCTACGTCTACACCTCGATGACCACCCCGACCACCGTGTTCGAGCTGAACACCGCCACCGGCGAGCGCCGCCAGCTGAAGGTGCAGCCGGTGATCGGCTATGACGCATCGAAGTACGAAACCGAACGCGTCTGGATCACCGCGCGCGATGGCGTGAAGGTGCCGGTGTCGCTGGTCTACCGCAAGGGCTACCAGAAGGACGGCAAGGGCGCGCTGTTCCAGTACGCCTACGGCAGCTACGGCATGTCGATGGACCCGTACTTCAACCAGACGGCAGTGAGCCTGCTCGATCGCGGCGTGGTGTATGCCATCGCCCACATCCGCGGTGGCCAGGAGATGGGCCGCGACTGGTACGAGAACGGCAAGCTGCTGCACAAGCAGAACACCTTCAACGACTTCATCGACGTTACCCGTGGACTGGTGGCGCAGGGCTGGGCGGCGAAGGATCGCGTGGCCGCGTCCGGTGGCAGTGCCGGTGGCCTGCTGATGGGGGCGGTGGCCAACCAGGCGCCGCAGGACTACCGGGTGATGGTGGCGCAGGTGCCGTTCGTGGACGTGGTCACCACCATGCTGGATCCGACCATCCCGCTGACCACCAACGAGTACGACGAGTGGGGCAACCCGGAGCAGAAGCAGTACTACGACTACATGCTCTCGTACTCGCCCTACGACAATGTCAGAAAGCAGGATTATCCGGCGCTGTTCGTCGGTACCGGCCTGTGGGATTCGCAGGTGCAGTACTGGGAACCGGCCAAGTGGGTGGCCAGGCTGCGCGACGACAACACTGGCCATTACCCGATCCTGTTCCGCACCAACATGGAGGCCGGCCATGGCGGCAAGTCGGGTCGCTTCCAGCGTTACCGCGAGCTGTCCGAATCGTATGCCTTCGTGCTGCAGCAGCTGGGTATCGCAGCACCGTGATCGCGGCGGGGTGCCGGGCGTTGCCGGGCACCCCGAACCGTTATCCTTGCGGTCATGAGCCTGCCTGAACCGCCTGCCGCCCAGGACGCAGCCCCGACCCGCCGGCCGGTGCGTTTCCGCTGGGCATGGTGGCTGCTCGCCTATGTCAGTCTCGGCACCGGCATTGTCGGCATCTTCGTGCCGGGGCTGCCGACAACCGTATTCATCCTGATCTCGGCATGGGCCGCCTCGCGCGGCTCCGAGCGGCTGCATGCCTGGCTGCTGCAGCATCCGCGCTTCGGGCCGGCCATCAGCAACTGGCAGGCGCATGGCGCGGTCAGCCGCTACGGCAAATGGATGGCCACGATCACCATGGCGGTCTGCGCCGGGATCATGCTGTGGTGCGTGCCGATCGCCTGGGTGAAGTGGTTCTCCATCGGCAGCATGACCGTGGTGGCGATCTGGCTGTGGACGCGGCCGCTGCCGCCGCAGGACTGACCCTTCCGCCGGGCATGGCCCGGCGCTGCCATGGAGGGCCGTACCCTCCACCAACCGCTCAGCCGGCAGTGGCTATACTCGGGGCATGAAGATTCCCCATCGAAACGCCATCCTGATTCCGCTGGCAGCGGCCTCGCTGCTGTTCCTGCCCGCCTGCGGCAACAAGGGCCCGCTGGTGCTGCCGCAGAAGCCGGTGCCGGTGGAAGAGACCGTCGAGCCGGCCACCGATGCCGACGGCGAAGCCACCCCGCCTGCCACCCAGGACACGGGTGACGGCAGTCCGTCGGTGACCCCGGACCCGGTGAAGAAGGTGGACGACGGGAATGAGTAAGACCGGTTCCACCGCGCTGCGTTTCAGCAAGATGCACGGCGCGGGTAACGATTTCGTAGTGATCGACCTGCGCGAAGGCACCGCGCCGCCCACGCCACAGCTGGCCGCGCGCCTGGCCGACCGCCACACCGGCGTGGGCTGCGACCAGATCCTGACCATCGAGGCCCCGCGCGTCGAAGGCTCGGTCGCCTCGTACCGGATCTGGAACGCCGATGGCTCCAATTCCGAGCAGTGCGGCAACGGCGCGCGCTGCATCGCGGCCTGGCTGGTGCGCGAGGGCAGTGCCCAGGGCGATGCATTCGTCATCGACAGCCCACTGGCCAGCCATACGGTGCAGGTGCTGGGCCAGGGCCAGTATGCGGTGACCATGGGCGTACCCGCATTCGAACCTGCCAGCGTGCCGCTGGTCGGCTTTGCCCACCCGCGCGAGGAGTACCTGCTGCCGCTGCAGGGCGAGAGCGTGCGGTTTGCTGCGGTGTCGATGGGCAATCCGCATGCCGTGATCGAGGTGGGCCTGATTGATGCGGCGCCGGTCGAGCGCGTCGGCGCGCTGCTGCAGCAGCATGCCTCGTTCCCGAAGTCGGTGAACGTGGGGTTCACCCAGGTCATCGCGCCGGACCACGCGCGGTTGCGCGTGTTCGAGCGGGGCGTCGGCGAGACCCTCGCCTGCGGCAGCGGCGCCTGTGCAGCCGCAGTCACCCTCATGCAGCGCGGTCGCCTGCAGCGCGATGCACGCATCAGCCTGCCCGGCGGCGAACTGCGCATCCAGTGGCCGGGCGAGGGGCAGCCCGTGGTGATGGCCGGCCCCACCGCATTCGTCTTCGAAGGGGAGTGGATCGCATGACTGAGACCGTCGACAAGCTCGGGGCCCATGAAGTCGCTGCCTGGTTGCGGCGCCATCCGGCCTTCCTCAAGCAGTTTCCGGACCTGGCGCTGACCCTGGTGGTGCCGCGCGATGACGGCCCGACCGCATCGCTGGCCAGCTACCAGCTGGAGCTGCTGCGGGAAAAGAACCGCGAGCTGGCGCGACGGTTGGCGGATCTGGGCGCGACCGCCCAGGTCAACGAACGGCTGGCGGTGCGCACCCACCAGCTGACGCTGGCACTGATGAAGCAGGGCAGTGCCGCCGATACCCTGCGTGCGATGGCCGCCTCGCTGCAGGAGGATTTTGCGGGTGATCTGGTGCGGCTGGTCGTGCACGTGCCGGTGGCCGGGCTGGAACAGACCGAATGGCTGCAGGTCATCGCGGCCGACGATCCACGCCTGGGCCCCTTCCGTGATTGCCTGAAGGACGGCGAGCCGATCTGCGGCCGCCTGCAGCCGGAAAAGAACGCGGTGCTGTATGGCGCGCGCAGTGAGGAGGTGCAGACCACCGCCCTGCTGCCGCTGCCGGGTGTCGGCCTGATCGCGGTCGGCAGCCATGACCCGAACCGCTTCTACCCGGGCATGGGCACGCTGTTCCTGCGCATGATGGGCGAGGCCCTGGCCACCGGCCTCAAGCGCTTCCAGGACTGAGCGGAGCGCGGCGGCGATGAGCGCGGTCATGGCGTTCCTGCAGCACCTGCAGGTGGAACGGCGGATGTCGGCGCATACGCTGGACGCCTACCGTCGCGACCTGGATGCGCTGGCGGCATGGGCCGAGCCGCGGGGCGTGCCGGTGGAGGCGCTGGATGCTGATGCCGTGCGACAGTTCGTCGCCGATGAACATCGCCGGGGCCTGTCGGCCAAGAGCCTGCAGCGGCGGCTGTCTGCCTGCCGCAGCTTTTATGCGTGGCTGCTCAGGCATGGCCGCATCGAGGTCAGTCCAGCGGCCACCCTGAAGGCACCGCGAGCGCCGCGCAGGCTGCCGCAGGTGCTCGACGCCGATGAAGCAGTGCAACTGGTCGAACTGGAACCGGAAGGCGAGCTGGGGCGACGCGACCGCGCGCTGCTGGAGCTGTTCTATTCCTCCGGCCTGCGCCTGAGCGAGGTCTGCGCATTGACCTGGCGTGACCTGGATTTTGCCAGCGGACTGGTCAACGTGATGGGCAAAGGCAACCGCCAGCGTCGGGTACCGTTCGGCAGGCCGGCGCGCGAGGCACTGCTCGCCTGGCGCAGCGAAAGCGGCGGCGCCCCGGCCACCCCGGTGTTTCCGGGCCGCAACGGGCCGATCAGCCAGCGCGCGGTACAGATCCGCATCCGCCAGCTGGCGCAGCGGCAAGGGCTGTTCAAGCACGTGCATCCGCACATGCTGCGGCACAGCTTCGCCAGCCACATCCTCGAGTCGTCCGGCGACCTGCGCGGCGTGCAGGAACTGCTGGGGCACGCCGACATCGCCACCACGCAGATCTACACCCATCTGGATTTCCAGCACCTGGCCAAGGTCTACGACGCTGCGCATCCGCGCGCCAAGCGCCGCCGGTAGCGCCAATCCACGCCCGGCGGCAGTGGTAGCGCCAAGTCATGCCCTGATGCGGTGGTAGCGCCGGGCCATGCCCGGCGGATGCAGCGGCCGCTGGCGCCCGAGCCCTGAACGGCAGCCATCCACGCAGGCTTGATCGGCCCCGGCGCTGTCCCCATGTCCCGGGAACAGCTATCGGAGGCCGCATGGACCCCAGTCAGAACCCCAACGTTTTCCACGCCACCACCATCGTCTGCGTGCGTCGCGGCGAGCATGTGGCCATTGCCGGCGACGGCCAGGTCACGCTCGGCCACACCGTGATGAAGGGCAATGCGCGCAAGGTGCGCCGGCTGGGTCGCGATGGCCAGGTGCTGGCCGGTTTCGCCGGCGCGGCCGCCGATGCCTTCACCCTGTTCGAGCTGTTCGAGGCCAAGCTGGAAAAGCACGGCCAGCTGCAGCGTGCCGCCGTCGAGCTGGCCAAGGACTGGCGCACCGAGCGTCGCCTGGGCAAGCTGGAAGCACTGTTGGCCGTGGCCGACAAGGAAACCTCGCTGATCATCAGCGGTACCGGCGACGTGATCGAGCCGGAAGACGGCATCATCGCCATCGGTTCCGGCGGTTCCTACGCGCTGTCGGCGGCCCGCGCGCTGATGGCGCACACGGCGCTGGATGCGCGCACCATCGCCAGTGAAGCGATCAACATCGCGGGCGACATCTGCATCTACACCAACCGCAACGTGGTGGTCGAGGAGCTGTGACGCTCCCTGATCCGCCGGGCATGGCCCGGCGCTACCGGCCGGGCCGTCTGGTTCCGGTGTCATCGACAACGCATTCGTGAGCCCATCCATGTCGAAGATCGAAGTTTCCTCCGCCACCATGACGCCGCGCGAGATCGTGCAGGAGCTGGACCGGCACATCGTTGGCCAGCATGACGCCAAGCGCGCCGTGGCCATCGCCCTGCGCAACCGCTGGCGCCGCATGCAGCTGCCGGCCGAGCTGCGCAACGAGGTCATGCCGAAGAACATCCTGATGATCGGCCCGACCGGCGTCGGCAAGACCGAGATCGCGCGTCGCCTGGCCACGCTGGCCAATGCGCCGTTCGTGAAGGTCGAAGCGACCCGTTTCACCGAGGTCGGCTACGTCGGCAAGGACGTCGAACAGATCATCCGCGATCTGGCCGATACCGCGGTCAAGCTGTACCGCGAGCAGGCCAAGGTGCGCGTGCGCACCCAGGCCGAAGAACGTGCCGAAGACCGCATTCTCGATGCGCTGCTGCCACGCCGCAGCGGCGGCATCGGTTTCGACCCGGAAGTGGCGCGCAACGAGCCGTCGGCACAGGACAACGAAACCCGCATCAAGTTCCGCAAGATGCTGCGCAATGGTGAGCTGGACGAGCGCGAGATTGAACTGGATCTGGCCGCCAACGTCAGCATGGACATCATGACGCCGCCGGGCATGGAGGAGATGGGCCAGCAGCTGAAGTCCATGTTCGCCAATCTCGGCGGTGGTGCCAAGGCGCACAAGCGCACCTTGACCATCAAGGCGGCACGCCCGCTGCTGCTGGAGGAAGAAGCCGGCAAGCTGGTCAACGAGGACGATATCCGCACTGCGGCGATCGAAGCCTGCGAGCAGCATGGCATCGTCTTCATCGACGAGATCGACAAGGTTGCCAAGCGCGGTGACAACGTGGGTGGTGGCGACGTCTCGCGTGAAGGCGTGCAGCGCGATCTGCTGCCGCTGGTGGAAGGCTCGAACGTGTCGACCAAGTACGGCACGATCAAGACCGACCATATCCTGTTCATCGCTTCCGGTGCCTTCCATCTGGCCAAGCCGAGCGATCTGATTCCGGAGCTGCAGGGTCGTTTCCCGATCCGCGTGGAACTGGGCGCGCTGAGCAAGGGTGATTTCGTGCGCATCCTGACCGAGCCGAAGGCGGCGCTGACCAAGCAGTACGAAGCGCTGCTGGCCACCGAAGGCGTCAAGGTCAGCTTCACTGCCGACGCCATCGACCGCCTGGCCGAGATCGCCTTCCAGGTGAACGAGCGCCAGGAGAACATCGGTGCCCGCCGCCTGCATACGGTACTGGAGCGCCTGCTGGATTCGCTCAGCTACGAAGCGCCTGACCGCGATGGCGAGACCCTGGCCATCGACAGCGCTTACGTCGATGCGCATCTGGGTGAACTGGTGCAGGATCCGGACCTGAGCCGCTACATCCTGTAACGCAGAAGGCCGCCGAAAGGCGGCCTTCTTGTTTGAGGGATCCGACCCCTGTGCGCTCAGGCCTCCGGCAACGGCGCAGGTACGGTGCCCGGCTCGAACACGCCTTCCTTCACGTAGGCGGCCAGCGTCATGTCCAGCGCGAGCATGCCGTCGCGCTGGAGATCCATCAGATCCGGCTCGACCATCGCGCCATGCAGCACCCCCAGCACGGTCGCGTGCAGCATGCGCGCGGCGATCTTCGGGTCGGCGCCTTCGCGCAGCTGGCCCAGCGCCTGCGCGCGTCGCAGCGCACGCTCCATCCGGTCCAGCGCGTCGCGGAAACCGGCCTGCTGGAGTTCGGTCAGCACCTTGGTGTCGGCCGAAGCATCGCTGCGCAGCATGATCTCCATGGTCTTGCGCAGGCGCTCGTCTTCGGACAGCTCGATGAAGGAATGGATCATCACCGCGCGCAGATCATGCACCGGCGTATCGCGCTGCTCGGTGGAGGTGCGCTCCAGTTCCTGCATGAAAGGCAGGTGCACCCGTTCGATGATCGCGGCCAGCACCTCGCCCTTGTTCTTGAAGTGCCAGTACACGGCGCCGCGGGTATAGCCGGCGCGGGCACCGATCATCTCCAGCGTGGTACGGGCCACGCCATGTTCATGGAAGCAGGCTTCGGCGGCGTCAAGGATGCCTTCCCGGGTTGCCTGGGTGTCCTCTTTGGTCTTGCGGGCCATGGGTACGAGTACGGGTGAAACGTGGCTGAATTGTACCTGTTTACAAACAAACAAGCATGTATGTATATTTCACCTCCATCGTTCCCGTCGTGTGCGTGGCTGTCCTGTTCCGGCACCCATGCCTGCCCGGGTGGGCGTTGTACGTGAGGCCTCAACCCGTTCCCGGGAAGTGCCCGCCGTATCAGCGCCTGCTGAGATTCTTCCTTCCAAGAGCCTTCCCCATGTTGCTGAGCCGAATCCGACCCTTTGCGCTGTCGCTGGCCATCGCCACGACCGTGGCCGCCTGTGGCGGCGAACCCCAGGCCCCCGAACAGGGGCCCGGCCAGGTCAGCGTGGTCACGCTGAAGTCCGAGACCGTGGGCCTGACCCGCGAGTTGCCGGGCCGGACCAATGCCTTCCTGGTGGCCGAAGTCCGTCCGCAGGTCAGCGGCATCGTGGCCAAGCGCCTGTTTACCGAGGGCGGCATGGTCAAGGCCGGCGAGCCGTTGTACCAGCTGGATGACGCCAGCTACCGCGCCCAGGCCAACAGTGCCCGCGCACAGCTGGCCCGCGCCGAAGCCACGGCCAACGCCGCGCGCCTGAGTGCCAAGCGCATCACCGAGCTGGCCAAGGTCGATGCGGTCAGCCAGCAGGATCTGGAAAACGCCGTAGCCGCGCAGAAGCAGGCCGAGGCCGACGTCGGCGCCGCCCGGGCTTCGCTGGATTCGGCCAACGTCACGCTGGGCTACGCCCGCATCACCGCGCCCATCAGCGGCCGCATCGGCAAGTCCAGCGTCACCCAGGGTGCGTTGGTGAACGCCGGCCAGGCCGACGCCCTGGCCACAGTGCAGCAGCTGGATCCGATCTATGTCGACCTCACCCAGTCCTCGGCCGAGCTGCTGCAGCTGCGCCGCGAGCTGGCCGCCGGCCGCCTGCAGGACAACCAGCAGACGCCGGTCAGCATCCTGCTGGAAGACGGCAGCGCTTTCGAGCACAAGGGCACGCTGGAGTTCTCCGAAGTCAGCGTCGATCCAGCCACCGGCAGCTTCGGCCTGCGGGTCAAGGTGGAAAACCCCGATGGCCTGCTGATGCCGGGCATGTACGTGCGCGCAGTGATCGGTGGCGGCGTGCGCAGCGACGCGGTGCTGGTGCCGATGCAGGGCATCGCACGCGATGCCAAGGGTGACACCACGGCGATGGTGGTCGGCAAGGACAGCAAGGTCGAAGTCCGCCCGGTCAAGGTCAGCCGCACCATCGGCGACAAGTGGCTGGTCGAGGATGGCCTGAAGCCCGGCGACAAGGTCATCGTCGAAGGCCTGCAGAAGATCGGACCCGGCATGCCGGTCAACGCCACCGAAAAGGGCGCCGCACCGGCCAAGCCGGCCGCTGCCCCGCCTGCGGCTCCGGCCGGCGACGCGAAGTAAGCGGAGAATTCCATGGCACGCTTTTTCATCGATCGACCCATCTTCGCGTGGGTCATCGCCATCATCATCATGCTCGCCGGCGGCCTGGCCCTGTTCAAGCTGCCGGTCTCGATGTATCCCAACGTCGCTCCGCCGGCGGTGGAAATCAGCGCCACCTACCCGGGTGCCTCGGCCAAAGTGGTCGAAGACTCGGTGACGCAGATCATCGAGCAGAACATGAAGGGCCTTGATGGCCTGATCTACTTCTCCTCCAACAGCTCGGCCAACGGCCAGGCGACCATCACCCTGACCTTCGAGAGCGGTACCAATCCGGACATCGCGCAGGTGCAGGTGCAGAACAAGCTGCAGCTGGCCATGCCGCTGCTGCCGCAGGAAGTGCAGCGGCAGGGCATCAACGTGGCCAAGTCCAGCTCGGGCTTCCTGAACGTGATCGCCTTCGTCTCCGAAGACGGCAGCATGGATGCCAACGACATCGCCGATTACGTCGGCTCCAATGTCGTCGATCGCCTGAGCCGAGTCCCGGGCGTGGGCAACATCCAGGTCTTCGGCGGCAAGTACGCCATGCGCATCTGGCTGGACCCGAACAAGCTGCATACCTATGGCCTGTCGGTGCCGGAAGTGACCGCAGCGATCCAGGCACAGAACGCACAGGTGGCGATCGGCCAGCTGGGCGGCGCGCCCTCGGTCAAGGGCCAGCAGCTCAACGCCACGATCAATGCGCAGTCGCGCCTGCAGACGCCGGAGCAGTTCCGCAACATCGTCGTGCGCGGTGCGCAGGACGGTGCCGAACTGCGCCTGGGTGATGTCGCCCGCGTCGAGCTGGGCGCGGAATCCTACGACTTCGTCACCCGCTACAACGGCCAGCCGGCCAGCGGCCTGGCCGTCACCCTGGCCACCGGCGCCAATGCGCTCGACACCGCCGCCGGCGTGGATGCTGCGCTGGACGACCTGAAGAACTTCTTCCCGGCCGGCCTGAAGGCCGAGATTCCGTACGACACCACGCCGTTCGTACGCGTGTCGATCAAGGGCGTCGTGCAGACCCTGATCGAAGCGATCGTGCTGGTGTTCGTGGTGATGTACCTGTTCCTGCAGAACTTCCGCGCCACCCTGATCCCGACCATCGCCGTGCCGGTGGTGCTGCTGGGCACGTTCGGCGTACTGGCGATGCTCGGCTTCTCGGTGAACATGCTGACCATGTTCGCGATGGTGCTGGCGATCGGCCTGCTGGTGGACGACGCCATCGTGGTGGTGGAGAACGTCGAGCGCATCATGTCCGAGGAGGGCCTGTCGCCGCTGGAGGCCACCCGCAAGTCGATGGGCCAGATCACCGGTGCACTGGTCGGCATCGGCCTGGTGCTGTCGGCCGTCTTCGTGCCGATGGCCTTCATGAGTGGCTCCACCGGCGTGATCTACCGGCAGTTCTCGGCCACGATCGTTTCGGCGATGGCGCTGTCGGTGCTGGTCGCGATCGTACTGACCCCGGCGCTGTGCGCCACGCTGCTCAAGCCGCTGAAGAAGGGCGAGCATCATGTCGCCCACCGCGGCCTGGCCGGTCGCTTCTTCAACGGCTTCAACCGGGGTTTCGACCGCACCAGCGAAAGCTACCAGCGTGGTGTACGCGGCATCCTGAACCGTCCGTGGCGTTTCATGGGCATCGTCGCCGCGCTGTTCGTACTGATGGCGGTTCTGTTCGTGCGCCTGCCCAGCTCGTTCCTGCCCAATGAAGACCAGGGCGTGCTGATGGCGCTGGTGCAGGCCCCGGTCGGCGCCACCCAGGAACGTACCCTGGAATCGATCGCGGCACTGGAGAATCACTTCCTGGAGAACGAGAAGGCGGCGGTCGAGTCGGTGTTCTCGGTGCAGGGCTTCAGCTTCGCCGGCATGGGCCAGAACGCGGGCATGGCCTTCGTCAAGCTGAAGGACTGGAGCGAGCGTGACGCCGACAACGGCGTGATGCCGATCACCGGCCGCGCCATGGCTGCGCTGGGTGGGATCAAGGACGCCTTCATCTTCGCCTTCCCGCCGCCGGCGATCCCGGAGCTGGGTACCGCTTCGGGCTACACCTTCTTCCTGAAGGACAACAGCGGCCAGGGCCACGATGCGCTGGTGGCCGCGCGTGACCAGCTGCTCGGCCTGGCGGCCGGCAGCAAGAAGCTGGCCAACGTCCGCCCGAACGGCCAGGAAGACACGCCGCAGTTCCGCATCGACATTGATGTGGCCAAGGCAACGTCGCTGGGGCTGTCGATCGCCCAGGTCAATACCACCCTGGCCACCGCATGGGGCAGCGCGTACATCGATGATTTCGTCGACCGTGGCCGCGTCAAGCGTGTGTTCGTGCAGGCCGACCAGCCGTTCCGCATGGTGCCGGAGGACTTCGATCTCTGGTCGGTGAAGAACGACAAGGGCGAGATGGTTCCGTTCAGCGCCTTCGCCAGCAAGCACTGGGACTACGGCTCGCCGCGCCTGGAGCGCTACAACGGCGTGTCGGCAATGGAAATCCAGGGCGAACCGGCCCCGGGAGTCGCCTCCGGTGACGCCATGGCCGAGATCGAGCAGCTGGCCAAGCAGCTGCCGGCGGGCTTCGGCATCGAGTGGACCGCGATGTCCTATCAGGAACGCCAGGCCGGCTCGCAGACCCCGCTGCTGTACACGCTGTCGCTGATGATCGTGTTCCTGTGCCTGGCCGCGATGTACGAAAGCTGGAGTGTTCCGACCGCCGTGCTGCTGGCCGCCCCGCTGGGTATCCTCGGCGCGGTGCTGGCCAACACCTTCAAGGGCCTGGAGCGCGACATCTACTTCCAGGTGGCAATGCTGACCACGGTGGGCCTGACCAGCAAGAACGCGATCCTGATCGTCGAGTTCGCCAAGGAAAACCTGGAGAAGGGGGCCGGCCTGATCGAATCGATCATGCATGCCGTGCGCGATCGCCTGCGTCCCATCGTGATGACCTCGCTTGCATTCGGCATGGGCGTGGTGCCGCTGGCGATCTCCACCGGTGCCGGTTCCGGCGCCAAGCAGGCCATCGGCATCGGCGTGCTGGGCGGCATGATCGTCGGCACCGCGCTGGGCGTGTTCTTCGTGCCGCTGTTCTTCGTGGTGGTGCAGCGCGTGTTCAAACGCAGGACCGCCGAGTGATGGAATCCGGCAGCGCCGGGCCATGCCCGGCGGATGCCTTACCACGTAGCTGCCGGGAACGGCCCGGCGCTACCACCGTGACCCCCAAGGTGTCGCCATGAAATTCTCTTCTCTTGCTGTATCCCTGGCCGCCGTGCTCACGGTCGCCGGCTGCTCCACCCTCGCGCCGAAGGACACGGCCGTTGCCCCGGCGATTCCTGCGCAGTGGCCGGCAGAGGCCACGCAGGGCCAGGTTGCCGATGTGGCCACGCTGGGCTGGCGTGACTTCTTCACCGATCCACGCCTGCAGCAGGTGATCGGCCAGGCGCTGGACAACAACCGCGACCTGCGTGTGGCCGTGCTCAATGTCGAGCGCGCACGCGGCCGGTACCGGGTGCAGCGCGCCGACCGGGTGCCGGGTGTGGCCATCACCGGGCAGATGGAGCGCACAGGTACGGATGGGGGAGTCACCGAGCAGTTCACTGCCGGCGTCGGCGTGGCCGAATTCGAGCTGGACCTGTTCGGCCGCGTGCGCAACCTCAGCGAAGCAGCCCTGCAGCAGTACTTCGCCATCGCCGCCAACCGCCGTAATGCACAGCTGAGCCTGGTGGCCGAGACGGCAACGGCGTGGCTGACCTACGGCGCCGACAGCCAGCAGCTGAAGATCGCCGAAGCGACGCTGAAGACCTATGAGGATTCGCTGCGCCTGGCAGAAGCACGCCATGAACGTGGCGGCAGTTCAGCACTTGAACTGACCCAGACCCGCACCCTGGTCGAAACCGCGCGCACCGATGCCGCACGCCTGCGCGGCCAGCTCGCGCAGGACCGCAATGCCCTGGCGCTGCTGGCCGGTGGCCAGGTCGACCCGGCTCTGCTGCCGGATGGCATCGAGCCGCAGTTGCTGGCACTGGCCCCACCACCGGCCGGCCTGCCCAGCGACGTGCTGCTGCTGCGCCCGGACATCATGGCGGCCGAACACCAGTTGCTGGCTGCCAACGCCAACATCGGCGCTGCCCGCGCAGCGTTCTTCCCGAGCATTTCGCTGACAGGCAGCATCGGCAGCGGATCGAACGAACTGTCGAACCTCTTCGACAGCGGCACGCGCGTGTGGAGCTTCCTGCCGAAGATCACCCTGCCGATCTTCCAGGGCGGCCGTCTGCGTGCCAATCTCGACATCGCCAATGCAGATCGTGATATCGCATTGGCGCAGTACGAGAAGGCGATCCAGAACGGCTTCCGCGAAGCGGCGGATGCGCTGGCGATGAATGTCAGCCTGGATGAGCAGGTCAGCGCGCAGCAGCGTCTGGTCGACGCGGCCGAGCAGGCCAACCGGCTGTCGCAGGCGCGGTATGACGCCGGCCTGGACAGCTTCGTCAGCCTGCTCGACGCGCGTCGTACGGCCTACAGCGCGCAGCAGACGCGGCTGCAGGCGCAACTGGCCCAGCAGGCCAACCGCATCACCCTGTACAAGGTGCTGGGCGGCGGCTGGCACGAACGCAGCTGACGGGACGCGCCGGGCATGGCCCGACGTGGATTCCGGTAGCGCCGGGTCATACCCGGCGGCTTTTCGGTCAGACGTTCGCAAAGTCTGACGCAGGCCGCGCTGCGCGCTCGCCGGGCATGGCCCGGCGCTACCTGGAGGTGGATTGCGGTAGCGCCGGGTCATACCCGGCGGCTTGTCGGTCAGACATTCGCATAGTCTGACGCAGGCCACACCTGTCGGTGAGATCCCGGTAGCGCCGGGTCATACCCGGCGGCTCTTCGGCCAGACATTCGCAAGGCTCGGTACTGCCGCAGGGACCAGCGGCACCAGGCGAATGGATACTCGTCCAGCTGAACCGCCAGCCCCGCACGAACGGGATTGCCAAGGATGTACAGCGCATGGCGCCTGATTGCATCTTCAGTGCGCACCGCATGATCGAAGTAGCTCGGCTGCCATAGCGGCGTCTGCACGCCAAATTGCTGCCCCAACAGCCTGCTGCTGCGTGATTTCAGCGTTCCCATCAGGCGCGCAAGTGTTCCATCACGGAGTTGCACCAGCCAATGCAGATGATCGGGCATGACGACCCATGCGAATGAATGGCTGAGTCCCATGTGTTCGACGTAGCGAAGCGAATCCACAAGGCATGCAGCACAACGGGGATCCGCAAAAACACGCCGACGTTGCCGCACGACGGTCGTGAGCACATAGTAGCCTTCGATGCGCGAATCGCGGCCGCGCGTTAGGTGACGACTGGACATGCGGCCAGTCTGTGCCGGAGGGATGCATGCGTTTATCAGCGATTGCCAATGAATCACGTGGGGAACCGCCGTGTTGCAGCTTCACCTTGAGGAGCCGCGCTGCGCGCTCGCCGGGCATGGCCCGGCGCTACCTGTAGGTGGATTGCGGTAGCGCTAGGTCATATCCGGCGGCGCTTCGATCAGGCCTTCGCAGGGCCTGACGCAGGCCGCGCTACGCGCTCGCCGGGCATGGTCCGACGTGGATTACGGTAGCGCCGGGTCATACCCGGCGGCGCTTCCATCAGGTGTTCGCAGGTCGTCAGGGCTACACCGCTTCGTCATCACGGCGCACCGTGTGGCAGGCCCGCACACGGGCCAGGGCGTCGCCGGCTTCGCGTGCCATCCGCTCATACTCGGCGCGGATCTCTTCCAGCCGCTGCTCGTCCAGTTCCTCCAGATCCAGCAGCTCGTTGTTGGCCTCCGCGGTGGCGCGGATCAGCTCGTCCAGCTTGATCTGCATCGCCGCGGTATCGGCGTTCTGCGTGTGCTGGATCAGAAAGACCATCAGGAAGGTGATGATGGTGGTGCCGGTGTTGATGACCAGCTGCCAGGTGTCGTTGAAGCCGAACACCGGGCCGGAGATGCCCCACACCACCACGATGGCTACTGCGACCAGAAAGGTCCACGGAGAGCCGGTGGCGGCCGCGGCCTTCTTGGCGATGGTATTGAACAGGTTTCTTGCTTTCATCGTCGTCGTCCCGCTGGGATGACGTGATGATCGGCGCGTGGCCGTGCAGCCTGCGTGCAGCAGGCCTGCTCAGGCGCGCAGCCGCGGTGCGTCCTGCAGGCGCACGCGGCTGGCCTGGTAGACGTGCTGCCAGCAGCGGTCAACGAACTCGCGGGCCTGTGCTTCGCTCAGCCGCGGCATGATCTGCAGCGCATACTGGGTCTGGAACATCTCGTCACGCTGCGCGTTGCTGGCGCGCGGCTGGGTGATCAGCGAATCGCAGGCGAACTTGATCCAGGGCACGTAGGAGCCGAACGAATTGTGAGGCAGCGCACCGTCGGCATGCTGGCGGCGCCAGTGGTCGAGTTCCGCATCGACGTCGATGACCGGGGGAATGGCGGGGACTTCAGTGTGCATGTCGATCCAATCGGTTGAGGTGGACGTGGAGTGGGGGGAATCGCAGTGTTGCCTGATCACCGGTGGAAGCGGTGTCATCGCAATGTGGAAACAGCGTTGCGATTGCCGATCAGTTGGGCGTGCTCGACCACGCCGAGGTCTTCAGCGATGTCCGCCATCGCGTTGCACAGGCGGACGTGGTCGCGTGGATGGTCGCGCACCAGTTCCAGCTGCATGCTCTGATAAGCGGTCCAGAACAGGGCGCCGCGCCGATGCAATCGATATTGGCCCCGCAGGCGGGCGTGGATTCCGTCAAGGATCAGATTGGGCGTGGGGCTTGCAGCGTGCGCGCACATGGCTGGCTCCGCCGGGGTAGGGGGCCCCGGTAACCCCACCGTAGGCGTGCCGGAGCGATGGGGTGTTACCGCAGCGTGTGCATGTGTGCCGACGGAGTGCGCAGCGCGTCACATCGAACGCCGCAGACGCTGACTGCACAAGGGCCTGCCGCGGATGAAGCGTTCATTAAACGCGCGCCGCGTTCAGTCCACGGCACTCATTCGCCGATGTCTTCGTTCCAGATCTCGGGATATTGCGCAATGAAGCCCCCGAGCAGGTCGACGCATTCCTGGCTGTCGAGGTCGATCACAGTGACGCCGTTTTCGCGCAGCCAGTCGATGCCGCCCTGGAACGTGCGGGACTCGCCGACCACCACGGTGCCGATGTTGAACTGGCGCACCAGTCCCGAGCAGTACCAGCACGGGGCCAGGGTGGTCACCATGATCGTGTCGCGGTAGCGACGCTGGCGCCCGGCCTTGCGGAAGGCGTCGGTCTCGCCGTGCACGGAGGGATCGCCTTCCTGCACCCGGCGGTTGTGGCCGCAGCCGAGCAGGCGACCGTCGTTGTGGTACAGCGCCGCGCCGATCGGCACGCCGCCCTCGGCCAAGCCCTGGCGGGCTTCGGCGATGGCGGTCTGCAGCAGGGCCTGGTAATCAGGTGTGGTGATCATGCGGGGCTCCGGAAGGTCATGGGCTGCCATGATAAGGCGCCGTTCCCCCGCAGCGGCCCTGGCGGTGCGATAATCGGGACATGAGCGAATCCCCCTACAAATCCGGTACCACCCATTTCGGGTTCCGCGACGTCGCCGCCAAGGACAAGCAGAAGCTGGTCGGGCAGGTGTTCACCTCGGTCGCGCGCAACTACGACCTGATGAACGACCTGATGAGCCTGGGCGTGCACCGGGCGTGGAAGCGTTACTACGTGGCGACCGCGCAGGTGAAGCCCGGTGACCGCGTGCTTGACCTCGCGGGGGGCACTGGCGACATTGCCGCCCTGCTGAAGGAGCGCGTCGGCGCCGAAGGTTCGGTGGTTCTGGGCGACATCAATGCCGGCATGCTGTCGGTGGGCCGTGATCGCCTCACCAACCGCGGCCTGGTGCTGGGCCTGGACTACGTCCAGTGCAATGCCGAGGCCCTGCCGTTCCCGGACAACAGCTTCGACCTGGTCACCATCGCCTTCGGCCTGCGCAACGTGACCGACAAGGATGCCGGCCTGCGCGAGATGTACCGCGTGCTCAAGGTCGGCGGCCAGGCGCGTGTGCTGGAGTTCTCCGAGGTCACCGCCGACTGGTTCAAGCCGATCTACGACTTCCACTCGTTCAAGATCCTGCCGAAGCTGGGCAAGCTGTTCGCCAATGATTCGGACAGCTACCAGTACCTGGCCGAGAGCATCCGCAAGCATCCGCCGCAAGACGAGCTGAAGGCCATGATGGGCGAGGCCGGTTTCGAGCGCTGCCACTACAAGAACCTGACCGGCGGCATCGTGTCGATCCACTCCGGCTACAAGCTGTAAGGCATCCAGGGCCGCCGGGCTTGGCCCGGCATCCGTCGGTAGCGCCGGGCCATGCCCGGCGGCGCTTCGATCAGACGCTCGCAAGGTCCGACGCAGGCCGCGCTGCGCGCTCGCCGGGCATGGCCCGGCGCTACCTGGCAACGCCGGCCGCCCTGCCTTACCCCGCACCGCGCAACGCCTGCGGGGCCGGAGGGAGGTACCATTGGGGTTTGCTCCCCGTAACGGTCCCGATTCATGCGCAATCCGCTGATGCTCCTTCCGTTGGCCGTGGCCCTGGCCGCTGGCTGCTCCCAGGAGGCGGCCGCGCCCGCCGCCGCCCCGACTGCCGAAAAGGCCCCCGCCGCTCCCGTGAACGCCGAGAACCGCAGCCACGACGAAAGCTCGTACGCCGAGCCGGACAAGGTCGTCATCAAGGACATCGCGCTGGACCTGAAGCTGGACTTCGACCAGAAGCAGATCGGCGGTACCGCGACCTACACCCTGGAGTGGAAGCAGAAGGACGCCACGCAGCTGGTGCTCGACACCCGCGAGCTGACCGTGTCCAAGGTCGAAGCCGTTGCCGCTGACGGCGCACGCAGCCCGCTGAAGTTCGAGCTGGCGGCGGCCGACAAGGTGTTCGGCAGCAAGCTGACCATCGAGGCCCCGCAGCAGCCGTCCAAGGTCGAGGTGACCTACCACACCGCGCCGACCGCCTCGGGCCTGCAGTGGCTGGCGCCGTCGATGACCGAAGGCAAGAAGCTCCCCTTCATGTTCAGCCAGTCGCAGGCCATCCATGCCCGTTCCTGGGTGCCGCTGCAGGACACCCCGAGCGTGCGCTTCACCTACAGCGCGCACGTGGTCTCGCGCCCGGACGTCATGGTGCTGATGAGCGCCGACAACGACCCCAAGGCCGCGCGTGATGGTGACTACACCTTCAAGATGCCGCAGCCGATCCCGTCCTACCTGCTGGCGATCGCCGCCGGCGACCTGGTGTTCGAGCCGATCTCCGGCCGCTCCGGCGTCTGGGCCGAACCGACCATGGTCGGCAAGGCGGCCAAGGAATTCGAGGACACCGAGAAGATGATCGGTGCCGCCGAGAAGCTGTACGGCGAGTACCGCTGGGGCCGTTACGACATGCTGGTGCTGCCGCCGTCGTTCCCGTTCGGCGGCATGGAGAACCCGCGCCTGACCTTCGCCACCCCGACCGTGATCGTCGGCGACAAATCGCTGGTCTCGCTGGTCGCCCACGAACTGGCGCACAGCTGGTCGGGCAACCTGGTGACCAACGCGAGCTGGAAGGACATCTGGCTCAACGAGGGCTTCACCACCTACGTCCAGGGCCGCATCACCGAAGCGCTGTACGGCAAGGAGATGGCCGAAATGGAGCGGCAGATCGACCAGACCGATCTGCTGGCGGAAGTGAAGGACATGAGCCCCGCCGACCAGGCGCTGGCGCTGCCGCCGCTGAACGAGCGTGACCCCGATGAAGCCCTGAGCCAGGTGGCCTACGTCAAGGGTTCCTGGTTCCTGGAGTTCCTGGAACAGCGTTTCGGCCGCGAGACCTTCGATCCGTTCCTGCGCGGCTGGTTCGATGACCACGCCTTCCAGAGCGCGAATACCGACCAGTTCGTCGAGTACCTGAAGAAGAACCTGCTGCCGAAGAACCCGTCGGCAGTGACGGAAGCCGAACTGAAGGCATGGCTGGACGAGCCGGGCATCCCGGCGTTCGCGGCCAAGGCGCAGTCGCGCAACTTCAGCAGCGTCGATACCGCGCGCATCGCCTTCACCAGCGCAGGCACCGTGCCCAGCAGCCAGGTCATCGCTGACTGGAGCACCCAGGAGTGGGTGCGCTTCATCGACGGCCTGGGCACGACCCAGCCGCTGGACACGCTGGCCACGCTGGACAAGGCCTTCCACTTCACGGGCACGCCGAATGGCGAGATCGCCATGCGCTGGTATCCGCTGGCCATCCGCAGCGGCTACGAGCCGGCCAATGAGGCCGCGGCGGCATTCATCGAGCGTGTCGGCCGTCGCAAGCTGATCCTGCCGATCTACGCCGAACTGGTGAAAACGCCGAAGGGGCTGGAGCTGGCCAAGCAGGCCTTCGAGAAGGCCAAGCCGGGCTACCATCCGATCACCACTGCCTCGGTCCAGGACATGCTGGCCAAGGCCGAAGCCAAGTAAGAACAAGCGCCGGGCCCTGCCCGGCGCTTTTTTTGTAGAGTCGAGCCATGCGCGACTTTGCAAGCATGCGAAAAACACGAAGGACCTCTGCCATGAAACGACTGATCCTGCTCACCGCCTGCACCCTGGCCCTGGCCGCCTGCAGCAATCCCGAAGAAGAGCGCAAGGCGCAGGAAGCCGCCGCGGCCGCCGTTCAGGCGCAGAAGGAAGCCAAGGCCGAGGACGTGGCCAGGCAGTACGACATGGCCGTCGCCGCGCAGGACTGGGAGCGCGCGCGACTGCATGGCGCCGCGCTGCTGGATGAGTACAAGGACACGGCCGCCGCCGAGCGCATCGCCGCAGGCTTCGAAGAGGTCAAGGCCAAGGGCGATGCCGCGCGCGACCTGCGCCGCATGCAGGCGCTGTGGCAGTACAACCAGATACCGGTCGGCAACAAGGGCAACCAGGTGTCGGCGCAGATCTACAGCAAGGAACGGGTGGACGTGGATGGCAGCGGCGCCAAGCCGGTGCAGCTGGTGTTCCGCGATCACCCGGAGTGGAAGCGGCACGCCTACCTGGTGCTGCAGGCCGGCGATTTCCGCTGCCCGCAGTGTACGGTGAAGGTGACCGTGGACGACGGCAAGCCGGTGTCGATGGCCGCCTGGCGGCCGCAGACCGATGAGGCGATTGCGCTGTTCATCACCGATCAGAAGGCGCTGTGGAAGCTTGCGCGCAAGGGCAAGTCGATCAGCATCGAGTTCCCGGTCAAGGCCGGCGGCACCCGCACGGCGGTGTTCGAAACCGGTGGCGTCGACGCCAGCCGCATGCCGCAGTGGTGGCAGTGATCGTTGCGGCGGGCAGCGCCGTGCACGCGTTGTCCGCGATCCGGCACTGGGTGTTCGACATGGACGGCACGCTGACTGTGGCCGTGCATGATTTCGCCGCGATCCGCCGCGCACTGGAGATCGCCGCCGAGGAAGACATCCTCGACCATATCGCGGCGCTGCCTGACGCATCGGCGCAGGCCAAGCGTGAGTGGTTGCTGGACCACGAGCGCGGGCTGGCCGAGGAGGCGTTGCCGGCACCGGGCGCGGTGAAGCTGCTGCGCGCGCTGGCGGCGGCTGGCTGCCGGCTGGGCATCCTGACCCGCAACGACCATGCGCTGGCGAAGCTGACGCTGGAGGCGATCGGGGTCGGGGAACTGTTCGACGATGCCGACATCATCGGCCGCGAAGAAGCGGTGCCCAAGCCCTCGCCGGATGGCCTGCAGCAGCACCTGCGGCGTTGGGGCATTGCCGCCGCGCAGGCGGTGATGGTGGGTGACCACGCCTATGATCTGGACTGCGGCCGTGCCGCCGGCACCCACACCGTGCTGGTCAACCTGCCTGACAACCCGTGGCCGGGCCGCGCGGATTGGCACTTCGCCGATTGCCGCGCCCTGTTGGCAGCGTGGCAGGGCGCATGACCGTGTAGAGCCGAGCCCACGCTCGGCTGCTCTGCGGTCAGATCGCGCTGGCGCGCGCAGGCCGAGCATGGGCTCGGCTCTACAGACAGCAGGCAACGTGTCGGTCGGAAGTTCCGGTGGTGCCGGCCGCTGGCCGGCAGTGTCGACCCAGGTCGACACCCACCGAGCAGATGCGCGGGCAGTTCGGTTTACGCGCCCAGCGCGTAACCGAACTGCTGCTTGAACTGCTCGTTGAACTCATCGAAGGTGAAGCGCTGGTTCTGGGTGCCCGGGTGCTCGACCTTCAGTGCGCCCATCAGGTTGCCCATGCGGCCGATGGTCAGCCAGTCGTAGCCTTTCTGGATGCCGTAGATCAGGCCGGCGCGGAAGGCATCGCCGCAGCCCGTCGGATCGACCACACGGCGCTCGTGCGCCGGCGGGATGTCGTAGCTCTTGTCCGGCGTGTGGATGACCGCGCCCTTCGGGCCGCGGGTGGTGATGTAGGCCTGCACGCGGCTGACGATTTCCTTCTCGTCCCAGCCGGTGCGTTCCTGCAGCAGGTTCGACTCGTAGTCGTTGACCACCACGTAGTCGGCCTGCTCGATGAACTGGCGCAGCTCCGGTCCGTTGAACAGCGGCATGGCCTGGCCCGGGTCGAAGATGAACGGGATGCCGTCCTCGTGGAACTCCAGCGCGTTCTGGATCATGCCTTCGCGGCCGTCCGGGCCGACCAGGCCCAGGGTCACGCCCGGCACGCCACGCACGTGGTTCTCGTAGGAACGCATCATCGCGCCCGGGTGGAAGGCGGTGATCTGGTTGTTGTCGTGGTCGGTGGTGATGAACGCCTGCGGGGTGAACAGCTCATCGATCACGCGCACGCGCGACAGGTCGATGCCCAGGCCATCGAAGTACTCGCGGTACGGGCCGAAGTCCGAGCCGACCGTGCCCATCGGGATCGGGTGGCCCCCCAGCAGATGCAGGTTGTAGGCGATGTTGCCGGCGCAGCCGCCGAACTCGCGGCGCATCCGCGGGACCAGGAACGACACGTTCAGGATGTGCACCTTGTCCGGCAGGATGTGATTCTTGAACTGGTCCGGAAACACCATGATGGTGTCGAAGGCAAGAGAACCACAGATCAGAGCGGACATCGATGTAAGCCTATGCGGTGAATTTTGGGGTGGGCCTGCCCGCTTCGACGGGCAAGCAAACGGCGCCCTTGGGCGCCCGACGGCGCAAAGGTTACCCGCTGGTGCCGCTCAGGGCCAGAAGCGGGTGATGCCGGATCAGGCCCAAAGCCTGTGAAGACGCGGGTTCAGCTGGATTTTTCCTTGCTCGGCGGCAGGCGGGTTGCTAGGCTTGTCGGCCTCGATTTCTGCCCATTTTTTCGCCATCCCGCGGCGGGCACGACACCCCTCAGGACTCCTTCCTCAGATGTTCAAGAAACTCCGTGGCATGTTCTCCAACGACCTGTCCATCGACCTGGGCACGGCCAACACCCTCATCTACGTGCGCGGGCAGGGGATCGTGCTGAATGAGCCTTCGGTCGTGGCCGTGCGCCAGGACCGTGCCATCGGTGGCACCCGCTCGGTGGCAGCCGTCGGTGCCGAGGCCAAGCAGATGCTGGGCCGTACCCCGGGCCACATCACCACCATCCGCCCGATGAAGGATGGCGTCATCGCCGACTTCACCTATACCGAGGCGATGCTCAAGCACTTCATCAAGAAGGTGCACAAGTCCCGCGTGCTGCGCCCGAGTCCGCGCGTGCTGGTCTGTGTGCCGGCCGGCTCGACCCAGGTCGAGCGCCGTGCGATCAAGGAATCGGCCGAGGAAGCCGGTGCCCGTGACGTGTACCTGATCGAAGAGCCGATGGCCGCTGCGATCGGCGCCGGCATGCCGGTCACCGAAGCCCGTGGCTCGATGGTCATCGATATCGGCGGTGGCACCACCGAAGTGGCGGTCATCTCCCTCAACGGCATCGTCTATTCGGCCTCCGTCCGCATCGGTGGCGACCGCTTCGACGAGTCGATCACCAACTACGTGCGCCGCAACCACGGCATGCTGATCGGTGAAGCCACGGCCGAGCGCATCAAGGTGGAGCTGGGCTGTGCCTACCCGCAGGCAGAGGTGCAGGAGCTGGAGATTTCCGGCCGCAACCTCGCCGAGGGCGTGCCGAAGATGATCAAGATCAGCTCCAACGAAGTGCTCGAAGCCCTGCACGAACCCCTGTCGGGCATCGTCAGCGCGGTCAAGCTGGCCCTGGAGCAGACGCCGCCGGAACTGTGCGCCGACGTCGCCGAGCGCGGCATCGTGCTGACCGGTGGTGGCGCCCTGCTGCGTGACCTGGATCGCCTGATCTCCGAGGAGACCGGCCTGCACGTGCAGGTGGCCGACGATCCGCTGACCTGCGTGGCCCGCGGCGGTGGTCGTGCGCTGGAGCTGGTCGACATGCACGGCAACGAGTTCTTTGCGCCGGAATAAGCCGTCCCGGCCGTTCCTGCCCGCAGCGCCCCTCCGGGGTGCGGCCCGTCGCGTTGGCGGGCCGGCACCGGCGGGGCGTCCGCGTGTTTCCCCTCCGCCTTCTGCCAGTTGAATCGTTGCCGTGCCGCCCTACGCCGGTCCTCCCGTTGCTTCCCGATCCGGTGATGCCGCCAGCCCGCTGCGGCTGCTGGCCTATCTCGCGCTGGCCATCACCCTGATCGTCCTCGACGACCAGGCCGGCTGGCTGGCGCGCCTGCGTGAACAGGCCAACACCCTGGTGCAGCCGGTCTGGGCCCTGGCAGGCCTGCCGGGCAAGCTGGGCAGCCAGGTCAAGGACAACGCGGCCAGCCACAGCCAGCTGGTCAGCGAGAACCGCGAGCTGCGCAACCAGCTGCTGCTGGCCAACGCCCGCCTGACCCGTCTGCAGACCGCTGCACTGGACAATGCCCAGCTGCGCGAACTGCTGAACGTGGCCGAGCGCAGCGGACTGGACGTGCAGTTGGCGCCGATCCTCGATATCGACCTGGACCCGGTGAAACAGCGTCTGGTACTCGACGCAGGCAGCCGCGAGGGAGTGCATGTCGGCCAGGCGGTGATCGACGCCGGTGGGCTGATGGGCCAGGTGATCAGCGTTACCGGCGGCACCTCTACCGTGCTGCTGCTGACCGACCCCGACCATGCCGTGCCGGTGACCGTGGCCCGCAACGGTGTCCGCCTGATCGTCTACGGTCGCGGCGATACCCTGGAACTGCGCGACATCCCGCTCAGTGCCGGGGTGGAAGTGGGCGATGAGATCGTCACCTCCGGTCTCGGTGGCCGTTTCCCGGCCGGTTTCCCGGTCGGCACCATCACCGCGCTGCGCCCGGATGACACCCATGCCTTCCTGGTCGGTGAGCTGAAGCCGGCCGCACAGCTCGACCGCGGCCGCGATGTGCTGCTGCTGCGCCCGGGCGCAGCGATCCGCATCCCGCCGGAAGTACGCCTGCAGCTGGAGGACACCGCGCCGGGCGGGCCAGCCAATGCGGCTACCGTGCCGGTCCCGGCAATTCCGGCAGCAGCACCGTCAGCAGCACCGGCAGACACCCGCGCAGGGCAGCCGTCGGCGCCGGCCGTCACTCCGGCGTCTTCGACCGCCCCGGATCCGCAGCCGGCAGCCGGACCGGCCGCCGCCGCAGAGGTCCAGCGATGAGCCGCCTGCGCGACAATCCCTGGGTGCTGCCGGCCAGTCTGGTGGTGGCCCTGCTGCTGGGCCTGCTGCCGTTGCCGGCCCTGCTGCAGCCGCTGCGCCCGTACTGGCTGGCGCTGGTGCTGGCGTACTGGGTGATCGAAACGCCCGAGCGCGTTGGTCTCGGCATCGCATTCGCCAGTGGCGTGGTCGCCGACCTGCTGTATGGCGGGGTGCTGGGTGAACAAGCGCTGCGCCTGGTGATGCTGGCCTTCATCCTGCAGCGCTTCCGCGCCCGCATCCGCTTCTTCCCGATGTCCCAGCAGATGCTCGCCATTGGTGGCCTGCTGTTCAACGACCGTATCGTCAGCGCGCTGGTGCACATCGTGGTGGATGAGCCGACGCTGCCGTGGTCGTACTGGTGGGCGCCGCTGCTGGGCATGGGCCTGTGGCCGCTGGTATTCGTGCTGCTGGACGCGGTGCGTTTCGGCAAGCGCGGGCGTTGAGCCATGATTCCGCGCCGCCAGGTCAAGAACCCGCACGCCGAAGCCGAGCAGTTCCGCCGTCGTGCGGCGCTGGGTTTCCTGGGGGTGCTGGTCTGCCTGCTTGGGCTGGGGGGCTGGTACTTCAAGCTGCAGGTGCTGGACCACGACATCTACGCCACCCGTTCGGAAGCCAACCGCATCAAGCCGCGGCCGGTGGTGCCGGGGCGCGGCATGATCTACGACCGCAACGGCCGCCTGCTGGCCGAGAACGTGCCGGCTTTCCGCCTGGACGTGACCCCGGACAAGGTCAAGGACATGGATGCCACGCTGGAAGGACTGGCAAAGATCATCGAGATCAGTCCGGAAGAGCTGGAGGCGTTCAACAAGTCGCGCAAGGCGCGCCGGAAGTTCCTGCCGGTCACCCTCAAGCTGCGCATGACCGACGATGAGATGGCACGCTTCGCTGTCGATCGCTGGCGTTTCCCGGGTGTCGAGCTGGAGCCCTACCTGACCCGTCGTTATCCGTACGGCGATCTGTTCGCGCATATCATCGGCTACGTCGGTCGTGTCGATGACAAGGATCTGGAGATCCTTGGCGAGGGCAATGCCGCGTTGACCCACATCGGCAAGTCGGGCCTGGAGCGCTATTACGAGCAGCAGCTGCGCGGCAAGGTCGGCTACGAGCAGGTGGAGACCAACGTGCAGGGCCGTGCGATCCGCACCATCGGCCGCGTTGCCGCGCAGTCCGGTGTCGACCTGCGCCTGTCGATCGACGCCGACCTGCAGCGGGCGATGGTTGCCGCCTTCGGCGACCAGGAAGGCTCGGCGGTCGCGATGGACCCGCGCACGGGCGAGGTCCTGGCGATGGTCAGCCTGCCGTCGTACGACCCGAACCTGTTCGTCAACGGCATCTCCCACGCCGACTTCAAAGCGTTGAACGACAATCCGTCGCGCCCGCAGTTCAACCGCCTCGTACTGGGCGGTGTGGCCCCCGGCTCGACGCTCAAGCCGCTGATCGCACTGGCCGGTCTGGACGCCGGTGTGCGCCGCCCGGAAGACAAGATCCTGTCCACCGGCATGTTCTACCTGCCCGGCACCAGCCGCGGCTGGGGCGATGCCAACCGTGGCGGCCATGGCTGGACCGACCTGCGCAAGTCGATCTCAAATTCGGTCAATACCTATTACTACCGGCTGGCGCTGGACCTGGGCATCGAGCGTTTCGACCATTACATGGACTATTACGGTTTCGGCCAGCCGACCGGCATCGACCTGACCGGCGAGATCGGCGGCATCCTGCCGTCACCGGCGTACAAGCGGAAGACCCGCAAGGAAGCGTGGTACCCCGGCGATACGGTCAACATCAGCATCGGCCAGGGCGACTGGAAGGTCACCCCGCTGCAGCTGGCGCGGGGCGTCAGCGGTCTGGCCAGCGGGCAGCTGCGCACGCCGCACCTGGTCATCCAGCAGCGCGAAGGGTTCGACAGCGAGTGGACCGGGGTGCCGGCACGCGACAGCAAGCCGGTCAGCCCCAATCCGAACAACGTGCAGGCCGTGCGCGAAGGCATGATGGCGACCATGCAGCCTGGCGGCAGCGGCTGGCGGGTGGCGGTCGGGGCGCCGTACGTGATGGCCGGCAAGACCGGCACCGCGCAGGTGGTCAGCCGCCGTGGCACGGCAGCGGTGAATCCAAAGAGCCTGCCGATGCACCTGCGCCACCGTGCGCTGTTCGTTGGCTTCGCGCCGGCTGATCAGCCGGTGATCGCATTGGCGATCGCGGTGGAAGGCGGCGGTTACGGCGGCTCGGCAGCTGCGCCGATCGCACGCAAGGTGTTCGATGCCTGGCTGCTGGGCAAGATGCCCGATGGCATCCAGCCGCTGGACAGCGAACGCGGCACCACCGCCATCGGTGCGACCGCTTTCGACAACGAGGACGTGGGCGCCCGCCAGGCGGGGGATGCTGCCGCCGCACAGGTCGGTGAGCATCCGGTGCTGATCGGCGCTGCGGTCCCGCAGCCCCAGCCGCAGCCGGGAACACCCGCTGCGCCGGCACCGGCACTGCCTGCCGCGCCGCGTCCACCGGCGGCTACGGAGGCGACGCGATGAAGGCCTTCCTGCGATGGGCCGGGGACATGCTGCGGCGCTTTTTCAGCACGCTGGACTGGGTGCTGTGCCTTGCCCTGGGCGCGCTGATGATGATCGGCCTGGCCACGCTGAAGAGTGCAGGCGGCGACAGCCTGGTAATGGCGCAGGGCGCCCGCTTCGCCGTGGGCATGGCCGCGCTGTGGGCCATCTCGCGGGTACCGATCCTGCGCATCCGTTCGGCGACGCCGATGATCTACGCGATCTCGATGATCCCGTTGCTGGCGGTGTTCGTGCTCGGTACCGGCAAATACGGCCGGCAGTGGCTGGACCTGAAGTTCTTCTACCTGCAGCCGGCTGAACTGCTGAAGGTGAGCCTGCCGATGATGGTGGCCTGGTACCTCCACCGGGTGCCCTTGCCACCACGCATCAATACGGTGCTGGTGTCGCTGGTCATCATCGGCGTGCCGACCGGTCTGGTGATGCTGCAGCCGGACTTCGGCACGGGCGTGCTGATCGCCGCCAGCGGCGTGTTCGTGCTGCTGCTGGCCGGGTTGCCATGGTGGTGGGTGGGGCTGGGCGTGGGCGGCGTGGCCGCGGTTGCGCCGCTGGCCTGGTTCTGGCTGCTGCGGCCCTACCAGAAGGACCGCATCATGATGTTCCTCGACCCGGAAATGGATGCGCTGGGCGCGGGCTGGAACATCATCCAGTCGAAGATCGCGATCGGTTCCGGCGGGTTCGACGGCAAGGGCTGGGGCGAAGGCTCGCAGTCGCACCTGAACTTCATTCCCGAGCAGACCACCGACTTTGCATTCTCGGTGTTGAGCGAGGAATTCGGCTGGATCGGCGTGGCCGTCGTGCTGGCGCTGTACCTGGTGGTGATCGGGCGCTGCCTGTGGATTGCCAGCCAGTCGCGCGACTCCTATTCGCGGCTGCTGGCCGGTGCCACCGGCCTGGCGTTCTTCGTCTACGTGCTGGTCAATGGCGGAATGATCTCGGGTCTGTTGCCGGTGGTGGGCGTACCGATGCCGTTGATCAGCTATGGCGGTACGTCGGCCGTCTCGCTGCTGGCCGGCTTCGGGCTGGTGATGGCGGTGCGCAGCCACAATCCCGTGCACGGCGGCTACGGCTAGCACCTCCGGGAGCGCGCGGCCGACGCGGGTTGCTGCACCTCTGCGGTTTCGGGCAAGGCCGGGGCCGTCCAACGCTTGCGCAACGCCCTTCATGGAAGCGTTCCCATGACGACGCGCAACAGCAGGTCCGCTGACCAAAGCCCTAAAAAAACGTTATCTAGTTCACACTTTTACGCTGCGTTGATTTTGATCAATGGACTTGTCGCAATCGGCCTGCACAATGGCGGCCCGTTCGGCACGGCGCGCCGTCTATCGTTGCAGCGCGAGGGGGCGTCGGGCGGGAAGCAGTACTGATCCAACGGATACAGGGCGCGCGGGGTACTGCCACTGGGGAGCGGCAGCCGCGCGCGTATCGACCGGATCCGGTCGCCGGTTGCGTCTGCGGGGATGGGGACGCAACCGGCAACCTTTCAACTGAATACGATGGATCGCTCACATCGTTTTCACAATTTCGACTGCTTGCAAGCAAATCGTTGTGATTCATGGTGTTAGGGGTTTTAATTCATCCATGACCTGCTAACCTGCGACGATGATTCGACGCACTCTGGCCTGCATGCTTACCCTCGGCCTGGTCGCCTGCGCGACCCAGCCGACATCTCCACCGTCTTCACCGCAGGCCAGCAGCACGCCGCGCCATCCGGCCACCAAGCCCAAGGGACCGGCCGAGGCCGCGCCGGAAGCCACCGCCGCCACCGCGCCGCCGGTCGATCTCACGCCGGTTCCGTTCGAGACTGCGCGCGCCACCTTCATCGCCGATACCGCCAAGCGTTACGGACTCCAGCCCGACGAGATCCGTCGCGTGCTCGACCAGGCGCAGGTGCGCCAGCCGATCATCGCCGCGATGTCGCGCCCTGCCGAACGGGTCAAACCCTGGAACGAATACCGGCCGATGTTCATCAGCAAGGCGCGCATCGAGGGGGGCCGTGCCTTCCTCGCCGAACACCGCGCCGAGCTGGATCGCGTGCAGCAGCGCACCGGTGTTCCGGCCGAGGTGATCGTGGCGATCATCGGCGTGGAGACCAGCTATGGCAGGAATGCCGGCAACCACCGCGTGCTCGATGCGCTGTACACGCTGGCCTTCTACTACCCGCGCAGCGGCGATCCGGAGAAGCTGGAACGCGAGGTGCGCCGCGAGCTGTTCTTCCGTGATGAACTGGCCAAGCTGTTTGAACTGGGCCGCGAGGAGAAACTCGACATCACCACGCTCAAGGGCAGCTATGCCGGTGCGATGGGCATGGGCCAGTTCATGCCGTCCAGCTACCTGGACTATGCCGTGGATGGCAACGGCGACGGTCGCCGTGACCTGTTCAACAGCTACGACGACGTGTTTTCCTCCATTGCCAACTACTTCGTGAAGAAGGGAGGCTGGGTCCGGGGCGGGCAGGTGGCCGTGCCGGCGACACTCGCTCCGGGGCGCGAGGAATTCAATCCGACCGAGTGGGCACCGACCTGGTCGCTGGCCGATCTGGCCCAGCGTGGCTATCAGCCTGCCGCACCGGTACAGCCGGGTGCGACGGCCACTCCGGTTACGCTCGAGGGCAGCACCGGCAAGCAGTACTGGCTGGGCTTCCAGAACTACTACGCGATCACCCGCTACAACCTCTCGAAGATGTACGCGATGGCCGTGTTCCAGTTGTCGCAGGCCATTGCCGGACAGGAGCTGCCCCCGGCATGAACATCAGATGGCTGGTCCCTGGATTGATCGTCCTCGCGCTGGCCGCCTGCAGCAGCGCGCCGAAGAAGCCGGCCACCGCCGGCCATGGTGGAACGCCTTCCGGTACGGTGGTGCAGGGCAGGGGCACGCGCCCGGCGCATTGTCCGGAGGGATCGCCCTATGCGGCGGCCAAGGAAGACCCGAACACGCGGGGCAACTACACCGCCGGCGGCCTGTACCGGCCGGGCGTGAAAGACAGCACGCCGACCTACATTCCGAACGTGGCCTGCATTCCCGAGCCGGAAGTGACGGCTGAAACACGTTCGGCCATCGGCAACAAGTCGCCGTACGTGGTGCTGGGCAAGTCGTACAAGGTGCTCGACGATACCCGCGATTATGTCGAGCGCGGTACGGCGTCGTACTACGGCGCCAAGTTCCATGGCCGCCTGACCTCGAACCGGGAGGTCTACGACATGTATCAGTTCACCGCTGCGCACAAGACGCTGCCGCTGCCCAGCTTCGCCCGCGTGACCAATCTGGACAACGGCGAGTCGGTGATCGTGCGGGTCAATGACCGGGGCCCGTTCCACGATGGCCGCGTGGTCGATCTGAGCTATGCCGCTGCGGTACGCCTGGGCATCACCCAGCGCGGAACCGGCAATGTGGAGGTGCGCGCGCTGCAGCCGGGTGAGGGCAATCTGCTGGCGCAGAAGCCGTCGCGCCGCGAGCGCCGCGCGGCCGAAGCCGCCGCCGCTGCCGGTGCGACGACGACGATGGCGAGCACTGTCGCCACGCGCCCGGCGGCCGACAGTGACATCGACCGCCTGGTCAAACGCCTGCCTGCCGATGCGGCGCCGACGCGGGGCCAGCCGGCCACCACGCAGGCGGTGGTCAGCACGCTGCCGGACGTGGCGGTCAGCAGCCTGCCGCCGAGTGCAGTGGCCGTCCGCACTGCGGCACCTGCCGCTGCGCCGGCGAGGGTCGCCGCCACGGCGCCGCGCGCTTCCGCGGCACCGGCCAGCAGCCCCACGCTGTCGCAGCAGGTGGTGGGTGCGGTGATGGTGCAGGTGGCCAGCTTCTCCAACCGTGACAATGCCAATCGTGCGATGGGCCAGCTCAATGCGGCCGGCATCGTCGGCGCGACCATCAGCGACATCGCCGCCGGTGGCCGCACGCTCTTCCGTCTGCGCGTACCCGCCAGCGACCATGCCAGTGCCGCGGAACTTGTCGGCCGCATCGCCGGTCTGGGCCTTGGATCGCCGCAGATCGTCAAGGATTGATCCCGCCCGGGTCGGTGCTGCCGGCCCGGGCCCCCCCGGCCTACAATGGCCATTCTGTTCCCCCTCCATTCCCGGCCGTCCCTGGAGCCCGCTGTCCAATGAATTTCCGTTCCGCCGCCACCGCCCTGGCCGCCACCCTGGTGGTGGGCCTGGCTTCTGCCCAGACGCCGCTGCCGACCCCGGCCGCACCCGCACCTGCCGCCGCTGCGGCTCCGGCCACCGTGGCCACGCCACCGGCCCCGGTGCCGAGCGTGTCCAAGGCCTGGATCCTGATGGACTACGCCACCGGCCAGGTGCTGGCGGGCGAGAACGTCCATGAGCAGCTGGCGCCGGCCAGCATCACCAAGGTGATGACGTCCTACGTGATCGCCGCCGAGGTCAAGAACGGCAAGGTCCGTGCGGATGACCAGGTGATGATGAGCGAGCGCGCCTGGCGCGAAGGCGGTGCGGGTACCGACGGCAGCTACAGCGGCTTCCCGGTGAACCAGACCGCGCGCCTGGAAGACATGGAAAAGGGCATGGCCATCCAGTCCGGCAACGATGCCGCGATCGCCCTGGCCGAGCACGTGGCGGGCAGCGAGGAAGCCTTCGCCTCGCTGATGAACAGCTACGCCGCCAAGATCGGCATGAAGAACTCGCACTTCGTCAACGCCCACGGCCTGACCGCCGCGGGCCACCACAGCACCGCCTATGACCTGGCGTTGCTGGGACGGGCGATGGTGCGTGATTACCCGGAAACCTACGCGTACAACAAGATCAAGGAATTCCAGGTCGGCAACATCAAGCAGCCCAACCGCAACCTGCTGTTGTGGCGCGACGGCAGTGTCGATGGCATCAAGACCGGGCACACCTCCGAGGCGGGCTACTGCCTGATGAGTTCGGCGCAGCGCGGCGACCAGCGCCTGATCGCGGTGGTGCTGGGCGGCGCCTCCGAGAAGCAGCGCGCCGATGACAGCCTGGCGCTGTTGAACTGGGGCTTCCGCTTCTTCGAAACGCACCGCCTGTATGAGCCGGGCAAGGCCGTCGCCGAGCACAAGGTGTGGAAGGGCACCAGTGACAAGGTGCAGCTGGGCGTGGCCCAGCCGATGCTGGTCAGCGTGCCGCGTGGCCGCTACAACGATCTGAAGCCGAGCATCGATGTGCCCAAGACCCTGGAAGCGCCGTTCACGGCCGGCCAGCAGATCGGCACGGTGAAGGTGAGCCTGGATGGCAAGGTGGTGGCCGAAGCACCGCTGGTGGCGGTGGCTGCCGTCGAGCAGGCCGGTTTCTTCAAGCGCCTGTGGGACAGCTTCTGGATGTGGTGGGAATCGGAATGATGCGCAGCGCCGTGCGCTGACATGAAAAGGAAAAGGCCGGCGCATGCCGGCCTTTTCCGTTGCAGCCAATGTGCGGACCAGATGTCCGCACTGTTCTAGAGCGAACGGCTGATGGTGAAGCTGCCGAACACCGGTGCCTCGCGCTGGCCGTTGAACTCGCGGGTGCTGTGGTAGCGCGCCGCCGCGAACTTCCAGCGACCGCGCATCACCGCGATTCCGTAGCCGCCGTAGGCCACGATGTGGCGCTTGTCGACGCTGTGGCTGTTGCGGAAGGTGTTGCCGTCCAGGGTGATGTTGCGGATCACCCAGGCGGCATCGCTGGTGGCGAACAGGTGCCATGACCAGCCGCTCGGCCTGCCACCGCGGGTCGGCGCGGTGTTCTCGCCGGCAGGACGCAGCGGCGTGCTGCCGAAGTCATCCGGCAGTTTCCAGCCGAAGCGCACCTCGCCACCGATGTTGGCCTTGGTCGCCAGGTTGCCGACCGAGCCGCCGTAGTGGCTGATCGCGTCCCAGCCCCAGCCGCCTGCGTTGATGCTGGCGTCGCCCGGCCAACGCCGCATCCGCTCGTGGGTCAGCATCACCAGCGGCTCGTTGTGCAGCTGGTTGTCCCAGCCCTGGAACTTCTCATCGTTCAGCACCTCATGCACCGCGTTCTGCACCTGCTTGCCCTGGGCCCACGGACCGACAACGCCCAGCGTCAGCTGGGTGGTCTGCAGTCGATCACCACTGCGTGCGTTGTAGCCGAAGCTGGCGATCAGCACGCCCGCGTAGGGGCGGTCATCCTTGATCAGGTCCTTCCGGGTGAAGTCGGTCGGGGTGAAGATGCCCTGGGCGATGCTGAAGATCATGTTCTGCTGTTCGAACCGGCCCGGGTGCAGGCGCTCCAGATAGCCGTTGACCCAGCGCGCCAGGCGCGGCAGGCAGGGATCGTCGGTGTAATCGACGAGGTTCGGTGATACGAAGGTCAGTTCGGCGCCGTTGGTATACCCCTGGTCCTGGTGGCGGCCGCCGAACAGGTCGTTGTCAACGCGGAAATTGATCTGCGGCGGGTGCTCACGCATGGCATCGGGGCCGCATTGTTCGGCGGCCTGCGCGGCAAGGGGGAGGGCGGCGGCCAGCAGGCCGGACAGCCCGAGGGCTGCGACGCTACGCATGGATGGAATGCTCATGGGGAAAGGGGTGGTCGTCTGTCGTTATATGCAACGACACGGTACCCCGGCCCGCGTGACGGTACGAGCGCGTCCCGGTCACTTGTCTGTTCCGAAAACGACATTGTCTCGTGACGACAACCGGCGCCGGGGGGGGCTTGTCGCGCGCCCGCGGCAGGAAGCTGAATGGGAATTCAGGTGCAACGCAGCGGCCTGCCGGTGTCCGTGTTGACCTGGATGAATACTCTTGGGTTTGTTGCCCTGCGGCCCGATAATGGGTCCATGGAAATCAAGTCCGACAACCCCGACCACGGCTTCCAGTTCCCCGGCCAGTTCGAGCTCAGCGCCATGGGCCCGGCCAACCGCGGCCTGGAGCATGAGCTTCCCCGACTGCTGCAGGCCGAAGGCCTCGACGTCGTGAACGAGCGCATCAGCTGGAAGCATTCGTCCAATGGCAAGTACGTGTCGGTCCGGCTGGTGTTCAAGGCCGAGACCCGCGAACAGTACGACGCAGCCCATCGGGCGCTGCGCGATCACCCGGAAGTGAAGTGGACGCTGTAGCCGACAGCTGCCCGGCCGACGCCGCTCCGGAAAACCGCCCGCCGCGTCCGGCGCTGGTGCGCGACCTTGGCCGCCAGGCCTATGAGCCGGTCTGGCGGGCGATGCAGCGCTTCACCGATCAGCGCGCTGACGAGACGACCGACGAGCTGTGGGTGGTGGAACACGATCCGGTGTTCACCCTCGGCCAGGCCGGCAAGGACGAGCATGTGCTGGCGCCGGGGGCGATCCCGGTGCTGCACGTGGACCGCGGCGGCCAGGTCACCTACCACGGGCCGGGGCAGATCGTGATCTACCCGCTGCTGCGCCTGCCGCGCCTGGGCATCGGCGTGCGCGACTACGTGTGCCGCATCGAGCAGGCCATCATCGATACGTTGGCCGAATGGAACATCGGTGCCGAACGCCGCGAAGGTGCCCCGGGCGTCTACGTTGGCAATGCCAAGATTGCCGCGCTGGGCATCCGCGTGCGCCGTGGCTGCACCTTCCATGGCCTGGCCTTCAACGTGGCCATGGACCTGGAACCCTTCCACCGCATCAACCCCTGTGGTTACCAGGGGCTGCAGGTGACCTCGGTGGTAGACTTGGGCGGGCCGTCCGGGATGGATGCCGTCAAGACGGTGCTGCTGGAACAGCTGGCCCGCCAGTTCGGCCTGCGGCTGCAGCACGTGCCCGAACTGCCTGATCTCTCTGCGGCCGCGTGACCGCTCCCCGGAACTGCCATGACTGAAACCACTGCCCGCACCATTCCCCTGCAGATCGTGCAGGGCGACATTCCGACCGCCGCGCCGTTGCAGGCCGGCGTCAAGCAGCTGGGCGGGGACAAGATCAACCGTTCGCCGGTTCAGTTCGCCGATGCACCGGTGCTGCGCAAGCCCTCCTGGATCCGCGTGCGCATTCCCTCGGGCAATGCGGTCCAGAACCTGAAGGCCAAGCTGCGCGAGAACCGCCTGGTGACGGTCTGCGAGGAAGCCAGCTGCCCGAACATCCATGAGTGCTTCGGCCACGGTACGGCGACCTTCATGATCCTGGGCGAGGTCTGCACCCGCCGCTGCTCGTTCTGCGACGTCGCCCACGGCCGGCCCAAGCCGCCGGATGCCAACGAGCCGGCCAGCCTCGGCCAGACGGTGGCCGACATGGGCCTGAAGTATGTGGTGGTGACCAGTGTCGACCGCGATGACCTGCGCGACGGCGGTGCCCAGCACTTCGTCGACTGCATCACCGCCATCCGTGAGAAGTCGCCGGGTACCCGCATCGAAGTGCTGACCCCGGACTTCCGCGGCAAGGGCCGCATGGAGCGCGCGCTGGACATCCTCGCGCAGAACCCGCCGGACGTGTTCAACCACAACATCGAGACCGTGCCGGACCTGTACCGCAACGTGCGCCCGGGCGCGGACTACCAGTGGTCGCTGACGCTGCTGAAGAACTTCAAGGCCCAGCACCCGCAGGTGCCGACCAAGAGCGGCATCATGCTGGGTCTTGGCGAGGACTTCGAGCAGATCAAGGCGACGATGCGTGACCTGCGTGCCCACGACGTGGACATGATCACCATCGGCCAGTACCTGCAGCCGACCGCGCACCACCACCCGGTGCTGAAGTACTGGACGCCCGAGGATTACAAGGCGCTGGAAGACTACGGCTATGAGCTGGGCTTCAGTCACGTCGCCTCCGGCCCCATGGTGCGCTCTTCGTACCACGCCGACGTGCAGGCCAAGGGCGCCGGAGTTTCCTGACCGGTAGATCCGGGCCATGCCCGGCGGTTCTTTCCCGCTGCGCTCGCCGGGCATGGCCCGGCGCTACCGATGGGCGTGCCTACCACCGTGGTGGGCGCGGACCGTTGGTCCGCACGCCTTCGCCTGCATTCACAATTTGCTACACCGGCCCCGCTAGGCTGGTTTTCCACCGGATGCGGACGGGTGACAAACCCGGCAACTTTCGGCACTGTCGTGATGTCTGAACACCACGCAGTCTCCCCCTTGGCAAGGCGCCTTCGAGCACGTTCATGAAATTCAAAGCCCCCGCATTCCTGATGGCCCTGGCGCTGGTAGCGCCGCTGGCGCTGTCGGCCAAGGCCGATTCGCCGGCGCTGCCGGCTGCGGCGACCGCCGATCAGGTGACCACCTCCAAGCTGGTGTACGGCCTGTTGTCCGACAGCCGGTACGCCTACCGTCCGCGTGCGCTCGATGAAGCCACCTCCAAGGATGTGTTCAAGCGTTACCTGGAGACCCTGGACGGCGGCAAGCAGTACTTCACCCAGGCCGATGTGGCGCGCTTCGCACCCTTCGAGGCGAACATCGCCAATGCCATCCGTGGCGGTGAACTTGAGCCGGCCTTCCAGGTCTTCGCGGTGTACAAGCAGCGCGTAGGCGAGCGCGTGGCCTACGCACGCAAGCTGCTCAGGCAGGAGCCGGACTTCACCACCGACGAGCGCTTTGAGTACGACCGCAAGAAGGTGCCGTGGGCGGCCAGCAATGCCGAGCTGGATGAACTGTGGCGCAAGTCGGTCAAGAATGACTGGCTGCGCCTGAAGCTGGCCGGCAAGAAGCCGGACGACATCCGCAAGACGCTGGACAAGCGCTACGCGACGCTGGAGAAGTCGGTCAACGAGCTGAAGGGCGAGGATGTCTTCCAGTTCTTCCTCAACGCCTACACCAGTGCGGTCGATCCGCACACCGACTACTTCACTCCGCGTACCGCCGAGAACTTCAACCAGGCGATGTCGCTGTCGCTGGAAGGCATCGGTGCGCAGCTGCAGCGGCAGGACGACATGGTGGTGATCCGCGAGATCATCGCCGGCGGACCGGCCTCCGTGGATGGCACCCTGAAGCCGGGTGACCGCATCGTCGGCGTCGGTCAGGGCAAGTCGGGCGTGGTCGAGGATGTGATCGGCTGGCGCATCGACGATGTCGTGGCCAAGATCCGCGGTGCCAAGGATACCCAGGTCAAGCTGGAGTTCATCCCGGCCGAGGAGGGCGCCGATGGCAAGCATCACACCCTGGTCCTGACCCGGCAGAAGGTGCGCCTGGCCGAGCAGGCCGCCAAGGGTGAAACGATGACCATTCCGGCCGCCAATGGCGAGCCGGCGCGGAAGATCGGCGTGATCAAGCTGCCGACCTTCTACCAGGACTTCGAGGGCCGCCGCCGCAATGCCGCCGATTATGCGTCGGCCACGCGCGATGTGGCCAAGCTGCTGGCGGGCTTCAAGAACGACAAGCTCGACGGCGTGGTGCTGGACCTGCGCAACAACGGTGGTGGCTCGCTGGACGAGGCGATCGAACTGACCGGGCTGTTCATCGAACAGGGCCCCGTGGTGCAGGTGCGTGAATCGGGCGGCCGCATCACCGTCAACAGCGACCGCAATCAGGGCGTGGCGTGGGACGGCCCGCTGGCCGTGCTGGTCAACCGTGGTTCGGCCTCGGCGTCGGAAATCTTCGCCGGTGCCATCCAGGACTACGGCCGCGGCCTGGTGATCGGCGAGACCACCTTCGGCAAGGGCACCGTGCAGAACATCGTCGACCTTGATCGCTGGCCGAGCGGCGAAACGCAGCGCTTCGGCCAGGTCAAGCTGACCATCGCCCAGTTCTTCCGCATCAGCGGCAGCAGCACCCAGCACAAGGGCGTGGTGCCGGACCTGGCGTTCCCCGCCAGCGTCGATGCCACCGAGTTCGGCGAAAGCACCTACGACAATGCCCTGCCGTGGACCCGCATCGCCGCGGTGCCGCATACGCAGTACGGCAACTTCGCGCCGCTGCTGCCGAAGCTGGAAACCCGCCACGAGGCACGCATCGCCACCGACAAGGAATTCGTGTGGTGGAACGAGGATGTCGAGCAGTTCCGTGCCGAAGCGGCGAAGAAGTATGTCTCGCTCAATGAAGCGACGCGTCGTGCCGAGCGGGAACGCCAGGACACCCAGCGCAAGGAGCGCCAGATCATGCGCAAGGAGCTGGGCCTGGCCCTGGATCCGCTGGCCGATGACAGCAGCGATGACGGCCTGACCGGCAACGAGCGCGATATCGTCAAGGATGCCGCCCGTGAGAAGGCCGCCGAGAAGCGACCGGACCCGCTGCTGCGTGAATCCGCTGCGATCCTGGCCGATGCGGTGAATCTGCTGGCCAATGATCGCCCGCTGTCGGCGCAGGTGCTGCCGCAGTCCACCGGGGCCGGTCGCTGGGCCGACTGAGCCACGCGTGACATGAAGTACCCCACGGGGCCGGCAATGCCGGCCCCGTCTGCGTTGACGGGCAGCGCCGGTCATGCCCGGCGCTGCCGGTGCATGAACCGGGAGCAACAACCTGCGCCGCCAGCGGTGCTGTCGACCTGCCGCACACGGGGGCGGGACTACCCTAGCAGCTACCTTTCTCGCAGGAGTTCCCATGCGGGTCTCCCCTCTGTGCAGCGTTGCCGTCGGTATTGCCAGTGCCCTGATCCTGTCGGCCTGCGGTGGCCGCGCCGCCGACAGCACCGTGCTGCGCGAGTCCTTCGATTCCGGCGACACCTTCTCCCGGACGGTCGACAGCCGCCCGGCCGATGCCTGTGAAGCGGCGCGACGGGCCCTGCTCAGCCAGGGCTATGCGATCGCCCGCGTCGATGACGCGCAGGTGGAGGGGAGCAAGAACTTCCAGCCACGCGAGGACGATCACGAGCAACTGGTACTCCGCATCTCCTGCGCGCCGCGTGGCAGCCAGTCGCTGGTGTTCGTCAGCGCGGTGCAGGACCGCTATGCGTTGAAGAAGAGCCCGACCTCGGCCAGCGTGGGCGTGGGCGCACTGGGTTCGGTATCGCTGCCGTTCGGCAGCAATGACGATTCCCTGGTGAAGGTCGCCAGCAGCACCATCACCGATGCCGACTTCTACCGCCGGTTCTTCCAGCGCCTGCAGCAGTACCTGCCGGCCGCCCCCGGTGAGGCGCCGCCGGTTCCGGAACGGCTGCCCGCTCCCCCCGTATCGGAGCCGGCGGCGGCGACGGATCAGGGTTGAGCGTGCGGCGTGGGCTGATGGTCATGGCCCTGCTGCTGGCTTCGCCGGCAGGCAGCGCGGCGGCGGCCGCGGACTGCGCGCAGGGCCTGCTGCAGCGGCTGGGCTGGCGGTTTGAAGTGGCTGCGGTCAGTGCGCCGCAGATCCAGGGTGGCCCGGTGTGCACCCGGGCATCGCTGGTCGAGGCGCAGGCCGCAGGTGATCTGCGTGTGCGATGGCCGCAGACGCTGGACGGGGCGCAGCGCGAGGCGCTGCTGCAGCAGCTTCTGGAGGATCCTGCCACGGTCTGTGCCTATGCCTTCGAACTGGGCGCGGCGACCCGGCGGGCCGCCACGTCGCTGCAGGGCAACCCGCAGTTCCGCTTCTCCGGCGCACAGCTGGGCTGGATCGGCTTCGGGATGCAGGGCGCACGGGCGCAGGGGTGGCAACGCGTGCGCAGCTTCGGCCGCGGCTACGTTCCCGTGGATGGCAACAGCCGCGCGCTGCAGGCGTTCTACGGCGGTGCGGTGCGTGCCGAATGCGGTGTCGGCCGCCAGGTCGCGCAGCTGGCAACGCAGCGTGAGCTGTATGGCGATGCTGCGTTCGACGCGGAGTTCACCGCAGGCGAACTGTCGATCGGCACCTTCATCGCGCTGCACGGCACCGACAGTGTCCTGCTCGGTGCGCATGCGGGCGACTTCCTTGCCGACGGCAAAGCCGTGCGCACCTCGGCGAGGGGACGTCAGGCCTTCGCGGGCGTGCCCGGCTTCATCGAACACGTATACGACAAAAGCACGCTGGACGATCTGAGCAACCAGGCCGAGAACTTCGTCGTGGTCGACGTCGGGCCAGATGCAGCACAGGCGCTTGCCCGCCACGGAGGCCTGGCCTGGTACGACCAGCGCAACGCCGAGCTGTGGCAACTGGCGCAGGGGCTGCCGCGGGTGGGGCGGCGCTATTTCGAGCGGCTCCTGTTCGAACGCGACCCCGGACTGCGGGCGCGCCTTCCAGCGCGCTACCACGCCCGCCTGGCACGCATGGATCAGGTGCTGGACGATCCGTTCTACCAGCAGTTCGTGATCTACGTGCATCCGCGCGGTATACGTCCTATCGGCTACCACATCGCCCGGCTGCTCGACCGCAATCCACGGACGCCGTTTTCGATCGACCTGGCGGTGCACAATCTGCATACCACGCTCTACCGGCGTTGGCGCGAGGCGCAGCTGCGCCACTGTGCGTCAACCGGCAGGCCAGGCAGCCTGACCCTAGACCCCAACTGAAGGTGAAACAATGGATATTGCAATGATCGGCCTTGGCCGCATGGGCGCCAACATGGCCCAGCGCCTGCATCGCGGCGGCCACCGCGTGGTCGGCTACGACCCGGGCGAAGGCGCCCGCCAGCGCGCCGCGGAGGCCGGCATCGAAGTAGTCGATTCGCTGGCCGCCGCGGTCGCCGCGCTGCCGGTGCCGCGCGTGCTGTGGTTGATGGTGCCGGCGGGCGAAACGGTCGACCAGACGCTCGGCCAGCTGACCCCGCACCTGGCCGAGGGTGACATCGTCATTGACGGCGGAAACTCCAATTACCAGGATTCGATCCGCCGCGCCAAGGCGCTTGCCGAGGACGATCTGGGCTACGTCGACTGCGGCACCAGCGGCGGCATCTGGGGCCTGCAGGAGGGCTACAGCCTGATGGTCGGCGGTGAGGCGAAGGTGGTGGAGCAGGTTGCGCCGCTGCTGCGCACACTGGCGCCGGCGGAGGATCGGGGCTGGGCACGCGTCGGACCTCCCGGTGCGGGCCATTTCACCAAGATGGTCCACAACGGCATCGAGTACGGAATGATGCAGGCCTACGCCGAAGGCTTCGCACTGATGGAACGCAAGCAGGACATGGAGCTGGACCTGGCGCAGGTTGCCGAGGTCTGGCGCCATGGCAGCGTGGTGCGTTCGTGGTTGCTGGACCTGAGTGCCGAGGCGCTCAAGCGCAATCCGTCGCTGGATGGCATCGCCCCCTACGTGGAGGATTCCGGTGAAGGCCGCTGGACCGTGGCCGAAGCGATCGCGCTGGATGTGCCGGCGCCGGTGATCACGCTCTCGCTGCTGGAACGCCTGCGGTCGCGCGAGTCGAATTCGTTCACTGACCGCCTGCTGGCGGCGATGCGCAACGAGTTCGGTGGGCATGCGATCAAGAAGTCGTAAGCGCCAGGAACGGAGCCCTTCGGCGCTGCCGTGGGGTTCCGGGCCGCGGACCGCGATCAGTTCAGTGCGATGCGTCGGGCCTCGCAAGCGCTGTCCCTGCCAGCCTGCAGCAAGCGCATTACCTGCAGCGCCTGCAATGGGCTGACCGTGGGTTCACCGTCACCCTGCATCGCCGCAGCGAACTGGGCATACAGGCGGCGATAGTCGCCCGGCAGGTTGTCGACCGTGCTGCGTTGCACGTTGTCCTCGGCATCGCAGTACACCCGCTCGCCGTGACGCGGGTCGATGCCCCAGCCCGGCGCGCCCGGCGCAACGCCGCGGCGCAGCTGTGCTTCCTGTACGTCCAGGCCCTGCTTGATCCAGCTGGCGCGGCTGCCGTGCACGGCGAACCGAGGCGTCGGTGCCGCCACCAGCGAACCGGCATGGAGGATCGCGCGGTGCCTCGGGTAATGCAGCACCGCATGGAAGTAATCGATGCCGCTGCCGCCTTCGCGCTGCACCGCCAGGTCCGCGTCGATCGCCTGCGGCCAGCCGAACAGCACCAGCATCTGATCCAGCAGATGCGGTGCAAGGTCATACCACAGGCCACTGCCAGGCCCCTCCTGCTCCCGCCAGCGCTCGCGCACGTGGGGGCGGTAGCGATCGAAATGCGCATGGCATTCGGCGACTTCGCCGAGCGCACCTTCGGCCAGCAAGGCCTGCAACGTCAGGAAATCGGCGTCGAAACGGCGATTCTGGAACACCGTGACGATGCGGTCTGCATCGCGCGCCGCCGCCAGCACGGCTTCGGCTTCGGCCACGTCCAGTGCGAAGGGTTTGTCCACCAGCACATGCTTGCCTGCGGCCAGCGCTGCCATCGCCAATGGTGCGTGCTGGTCATTCGGCGTGGCAATCACCACCGCGTCCACCGCCGGATCGTCGAATACGTCCCGGGGTGCCGCGCGCACATGTACATCGCTGAACGTGCGCAGCAGCAGGTCGCGCTGCGAACTGACCACGCTGTGCAGGGTCAGTCCCGGGGTGTGCTGGATCAGCGGCGCGTGGAAAACGCGGCCGGCGAGGCCGTACCCGATCAGGGCCAGTTGCAGGTCAGGGCGCATGGCAGTGCTCCGCGCAGATCAGGCATGCAGGGTAAACGACGGGGACCAGGATCCAAAGCTGAACGGTTGCGTTGAAAACCGGCGCGATTCACGGCGGCGTGACCGTAGCGCCACGCCTGCTGCACGGCGCTGCGGCCACACTGACCCCACATTCCGCAGGAGGTAACACACGATGAACAACCCGACCCGTACGCTGATTGCTTCGGCCCTCACCCTGGGCCTGGCGCTGTCCTCCTCGGCTGCATTCGCCAAGGATCCGGCAGCCAAGAGTCCGCCTGCCACCGACCATTCGGCGATGACCCACGCCGATCGCCACGACTCCAACGAGCCGGTGACCGACACCTGGATCACCACCAAGGTGAAGGCCGACCTGCTGGCCAGCAGCAATGTGCCGGGCACCGAGGTCAAGGTGGAAACCGTGAATGGCGTCGTCAGCCTCAGCGGCACGGTGGCGACCCAGGCCGAGCATGACAAGGCCGTCACTACGGCCAAGGGCATCAAGGGCGTCACCCGCGTTGATGCCAGCGCGTTGAAGGTCAACGCGGCGGCCAAGCGCTGATCCCGTGCGCCGCCCCGCCGGGGCGCCGCAGTACAGCTGGCAGTACAGCTGCATGAAGGTGGAGCCGGGCCAGCCCCGGCTCCACCCATCGTGTTTTCTGGAGCGTTCAGCTGCCGGGGCCAGACGTTCCAGAGGTGTGACCGCCTGCGCTATATTGCCGGTTCCGCCGCAGCTGGGCCTGTCCGGGCCCATCCCTCTGCGGCCGTGCTGATGAGGAACTATGGCGCTGGTGTTCAGTGACGACATCTGGGATCGCTGGCGATTGCCGGCCTTGGCGCTGGCCGCCGCCGCGATCATCGTCGTGCCGTGGTTGACCCAGCGCAAGCTTCAGCGTGAGAACGAAGAAGCCATGGCCTGGGTGACGCATACGCAGGCGGTTGGCGTGGCGCTCCAACAGTTGCAGGCCGATGTGCGCGATGTCGAGTCGGCGGCGTTGACGCTGTCCAAGGGCGTGGACGCGCCCGGTCTGCGCGAGCGCATGGCCAAGGCCAACGAGATTCCCGGCCGACTCGCAGAGCTGGGCCGGATGACACGCGATAATCCTGAGCAGCTGATCCGCATCGGTCGCATCGAGTCCATGCTGGAAGGGCGGCTGGCGGTGGCGCGCGCGCTGGCCAAGGCCGAACCGAACAGTGACCAGCGCGCGCTGGTACAGGACCTGAGCACCCGTTACCCGATCCGCAGCGTGGTTGAAGAGCTGCAGAACAGCGAGCAGGCGCTGCTGGCCGAGCGGGCCGAACAGGCTGCGCGGCAGCGCAGGCAGACCGAATTCGTCTCGTGGAGCTCGCTGGTGGTACAGCTGGCGCTGCTCGGCCTGGTGCTCTGGCTGCTGCAGCGGCAGATCGGTCGGCGCCTGCAGGCCGAACGGCAGTCGCTGCGCTCGGCCGCACGCGCTGCCTCAGTACTGCAGACCGTGCGTGAGCCGATCGTGCTGCTCGACCGCGAGCTGCGCGTGCAGCTGCACAATCCGGCCTTCGCCGAGTTGTACGGCCTCCAGGACGAACGTGCTGATGGCCTGCTGCTGGATGACGTCGGCGACGGCGCCTGGCGGGACGCCGTCGTGCGCCAGCGCCTGGTCGATGTGCTGCTGCGCGGGCGCGAGCTGTGGGACTTCGAGCACGAACAGCGCACCTCCGAGGGCGTGGTGCGCTACATGCTGCTCAACGCGCGGCGCATGCCGCTGCCGGATACCGACGATGAAGTCGTGTTGCTGACCGTCAGCGATGTCACCGTGCAGCGCGCCGTGCAGTCGCGTGTGGAGGAACTGAACCGCCAGCTGGAAGGCAAGGTGGCGCAGGTCTCGGAGGTCAATCGCGAGCTGGAAGCATTCAGCTATTCGGTGTCGCATGACCTGCGCGCGCCGCTGCGCCACGTTGCCGGCTTCTCCGACAAGCTGTCGCGCCACCTGGGCGAGAGCGCCGACGAGAAGAGCCTGCATTACCTCGGGGTGATCTCCAGCTCGGCGCGGCGCATGGCGACGCTGATCGACGATCTGCTGGTCTATTCGCGGCTGGGGCGCGCAGCGATGCGCCAGCAGGCAGTGGACATGCAGTCGCTGGTGTCCGATACCCGTGCGATGCTCGATTCCAACCTGCAGGCCGAGGCTGAAAGCAGTGGCCAGGTCCATCACGTCGAATGGAACATCGCACCGCTGCCGATCGTGGTGGCCGATGAGAACATGATGCGCCAGGTGTGGCTGAACCTGCTCGGCAACGCGGTCAAGTATTCCAGCAACCGCGAACCGGCGAAGATCCGCGTGGATTACCAGCCGCAGCCCGATGGCGGCCATCAGTTCACGGTCAGCGACAATGGTGCAGGCTTTGACATGGCCTATGCCGGAAAGCTGTTCGGCGTGTTCCAGCGCCTGCACAAGGCCAGTGATTACCCCGGTACCGGCATCGGCCTGGCCAGCGTACGCCGCGTGCTGACCCGTCATGGAGGCCGGGTCTGGGCCGAAGCCGAGCCGGACGCCGGCGCAACCTTCCACTTCTACCTGCCTCCCGCGCTCGACGCGGACAAACAAGGTCCCTCCGCATGACGACTCTGCGCACCATCCTTCTTGCCGAAGACAGCCCGGCCGATGCCGAGATGGCGATCGACGCCCTGCAGGAAGCCCGCCTGGCCAATCCCATCGTGCACGTCGAGGACGGCGTGGAGGTCATGGACTACCTGCTGCGGCGCGGTACCTTCGCCAGCCGCGAGGAGGGCCTGCCGGCGGTGCTGCTGCTGGACATCAAGATGCCGCGCATGGACGGCCTGGAAGTGCTGCGGCAGATCCGTGAGCACGAGGAGCTCAAGCGCCTTCCCGTGGTGATCCTGTCGTCCTCGCGCGAAGAGAGCGATCTGGCCCGCAGCTGGGACATGGGCGTGAACGCCTACGTGGTCAAGCCGGTGGACGTGGACCAGTTCTTCGGTGCCGTGCAGACCCTGGGCAAGTTCTGGGCACTGATCAACCAGGCACCGGAACTCGAGTAAGCCCATGCCCCTGACCGGTCCCTCCCTCGGGGCACTGCGCATCCTGCTGGTGGAGGATTCGCCTGAAGACGCCGAGCTGATGTCCGAACAGATGCTGGATGCGGGCCTGGAAGCCCGCTTCGAGCGCGTTGAGAGCGAGGCGGAACTGCGCCAGGCGCTGGCCTCCTTCCAGCCGGATATCGTGCTGTCCGACCTGAGCATGCCTGGTTTCTCCGGCGACGATGCCTTGCGCATCGTGCGCGAGACGGCGCCGGATGTTCCCTTCATCTTCGTCTCGGGCACGATGGGTGAGGAGAATGCAGTGGCGGCGCTGCAGAAGGGCGCCAACGACTACATCATCAAGCACCAGCCGGCGCGCCTGCCGTCGGCGGTGGCCCGTGCGATCCGCGAGGCGCGCAGCGCGGTGGAGCGTTCGCGCGTGGAGACCGAGCTGATGCGCGCGCAACGGCTGGAAAGCCTTTCGCTGCTCGCCGCTGGCCTCAGCCACGACCTGCGCAACATCCTGCAGCCGCTGCTGATCATGCCGGACCTGCTGAAGGCGCGCACCGATGATCCGCAGCTGCACCACCTTGCGGATGTGATCGCCGAGTGCGGCCGCCGCGGTCATGAAATGGCGGAATCGATGTTGTCGTTCGTCCGTGGCTCGCGCAAGCCCAGCGAACGCGTGCAGATCGACGGCCTGTTCGACGCGGTGGCGCTGCTGCTGCGCAGCAACGTGCCCGATGCGGTGCGCCTGCACCTGCAGGTGGAGGATGAGGGCCTGGCGGTCGATGCGAACTACACCGAGCTGCAGCAGGTGCTGTTGAACCTGGCACTCAATGCGATCCAGGCGATGCCCAGCGGCGGCCGCCTGAGCCTGACCGCAAGCCATGCCGGCGAGCGCGACGGTGTGGACTGGATGCGCATCGCCGTGGCCGATGAAGGCATCGGCATGGATGCCGATACGCTCTCGCATCTGTTCAATCCCTTCTTCACCACCAAGGCGGACGGTACCGGCCTGGGCCTGATTTCCTGCAAGCGCATCGTCGAAGGTGCTGGCGGCAGCATCACGGTCACCAGCCAGCCGGGGCAGGGCACCTGTTTCGAGCTGCGCCTGCCGATGCGTGACGCCATCGAGAGCGGCGAGCCGATCGAGCAGCTGGTGGCACTCGGCAGTGGCCAGTCGATCCTGGTGGTCGATGGCGAAGCCACGCGCCTGTCGCTGCTGGGCAACGCGCTGTCCAGCCAGGGATATCAGCTGCAGCTGGCCTCCGATGGCCCGGCGGCGTTGCGCTGGATGCAGCAGGAGGCGATGCCGGCGCTGGTGATCGCCGATGCCGGCTCCAAACTGCTGCCGGCCAGCCAGCTGCTGGGCGAAATGGCCGGACTGGGTTACCGGGGGCCGGCGCTGGTGCTGGAAGACGCGTCAGTGGACGTTCCGGCCGATGCATTCCCTGATGGCATCGAGGTGCATGTGCTGCGCAAGCCGTTGCAGATGCAGCAGGTGTTCCGCGCTGTGGCAGAGGCACTGGGCTGAATTTGCGTCGCCGGGCCATGCCCGGTGTCATCGAAGGCGGTAGGTAGCGCCGGGCCATGCCCGGCGGCAGGTCACGCCGGCCGTTCCGGGGTCTCCCACGGGAAGCGTGGCAGGCTGTCCACGGCCTGTTCCAGCCGCCGTGACCAGTTCTGGTGGATGTCCGCGTACAGGGGCGAGTCCGCGCCCAGCCGCAGCTGCTGGGCGATCCGCAGCTCGCCGTCGCGCAGCAATGCCAGATCGATCGGCAGGCCGACCGAGAGGTTGGAACGGATGGTCGAATCCAGCGACACGATCGCCGTGCGCGCGGCGTCCTCAAGGCGCGTGGCCGGGCTGAGGATGCGGTCGAGGATCGGCTTGCCATACTTGGACTCGCCGATCTGCAGGTAGGGGGTCTCCGGCGAGGCGGCGATGGCATTGCCCAGCGGGTAGATCATGTACAGGCCGGGGCGTTCGCCGGCGACCTGGCCGCCGAAGATCAGCGTGGCTTGGGTGTTGACGCCGTCATGGCCGTGCTCGCTGTGGCCGCCGTGCACCTGGCTGTCCACCAGCAGGCGACCGACATAGGCCGCCGCTTCGAACAGATGGGTCATGTCGCGCAGGTTGGGCGTGCGCCGCTCGCCGGCGTCCCGGGTCAGGCGCGAGACCAGCAACTGGGTGGTGGCCAGGTTGCCAGCCGCCATCAACACGTAGGCCGCCTGGCCGGGATACTCGAACACGTGCAGCTTGCGGTGCACGCGCACATCGTCCAGCGAGGCATTGGTCCGGGTGTCGGCGGCGAAGACCAGGCCCTGGTCCACCTCGATTCCAACGCAATAGGTCATGTCGGTGCTCTATCATGTGCGTCCCGGATTGTAGGCAGGCCGCCGTGACGACGGCATGCCCACGCCCCCCAGACCCGTCACCTGAACCGCATGACCACCGTGCTCCTCAGCCTGGGCAGCAACGTCCAGCCCCGCCGCCATCTCCACGCCGCGGTGGCGGCCCTGCGCGAGCGTTTCGGCGCGTTGCAGGTGTCTCCGGCCTACCGCACGGCCGCGGTCGGCTTCGATGGCCCGGCCTTCCTCAACAATGGCGTGCTGATCCAGACCGATCTGCCGCTGCAGGCGCTGGATGATTGGCTGCACGCACTGGAAGACGCCCACGGTCGTGATCGCAGTGGTCCGCGCTTCTCCGACCGTACCCTGGACATCGACGTGGTGTTCTACGGCAACCACATCGTGGAAGGCCCGGGCCATCTGCGCATTCCGCGCCCCGAGCTGAAGCACGCCTTCGTGCTGAAGCCGCTGGCGGACATCGCGCCGGACTTCATCGACCCGGTCAGCGGCCTGGCCCTGGCGGCGCTGTGGCGCGCACACGCTCAGTTTGGCGAGGCATTCGAGGTGGTTGACCTGGAATGAGGGCCGCTGCGCTCGCCTACGTAGATTGGTAGCGCCGGGCCATGCCCGGCGGACTTCAACTCACCGTGCGTCCGCCATCCACGCGCAGGGTGTGGCCGGTGACGAAGCTGGCCTCGGCCACCAGCCAGTACACCGCCTCGGCGATCTCCTCGACCGTGCCGGTGCGTGCCAGCGGCGTGCGCGCCAGCAGGGCCTCGCGGGCGAAATCGTCCTTTCCCTGCTCGGGCCACAGGATCGCACCGGGGGCGACCGCATTGACCCGCACTTTCGGCGCCAGTTCCAGCGCCAGTGACCGGGTGGCCATCTCCAGTGCGGCCTTGGCCATGGTGTAGGCCACATGGTCACGCATCGGGTCGGTGCCGTGCAGATCGGTCAGATTGACGATGCAGCCCTGCTGGCGGCGCAGGTACGGCGCGGCCGCCTGTGACAGCAGCAGCGGTGCACGCGCATTGACCGCGTACAGCTCATCCATCGCTTCGGCGGTCACCTGGCCGAGCGGGGTGGGGAAGAAGTTGGACGCGTTGTTGACCAGCGCATCGAGGCGGCCGAAGTGGGCCACGGCCTGCTCGACCAGATCGGGCAGGGCGCCGGCATCGCGCAGGTCGGCCTGCAGGGCCAGCACACTGCCCGGACGGACGTTGTCCAGGTCGAAGGCGGCCTGCTGCAGCTCGGCGCTGGACGTGTTGGCATGCAGCACCACCGACCAGCCACAGGCGTGGAACTGGCGTGCGATGGCGGCGCCGATCCGGCGCGCGCTGCCGGTGATCAGGGCCACGGGGGCGGTGTCGCTCATCGAGGGTCCTCCAAGGCTCGGCTATCCTGTGCACCATTGTCACCGCATTCGAAGACGCCATGCAGCCTACCTTCCCTCTGCCCGATGCCGACGCCCTGGCCCACAGCGACCAGTTGGCCGCCGCACTGCGTGCTGAAATCCTCGCCCAGGGGGGCGCGATGCCGTTTTCCCGCTTCATGGAACTGTGCCTGTACGCACCCGGGTGGGGCTATTACAGCGCCGGTGCCAGCAAGTTCGGTGGCGGTGGTGACTTCACCACCGCGCCCGAGCTGGGCGGCCTGTTCGCCGGCAGCGTGGCCAATGCGCTGGCGCCGGTGTTCGCCCAGCTCGGTGCGCAGTCGCGGATGCTGGAACTGGGCGGCGGCACCGGTGCCTTCGCCGAAGCCGTGCTGCTGCGGCTGGCCGAGCTGGATGCGGTGCCTTCGCGTTACGCCATCCTTGAACCCAGTGCCGACCTGCGCCAGCGCCAGCAGCAGCGCCTGCAACAGGCGCTGCCGGCAGAGCTGGCCACGCGCGTGGACTGGATCGACCGTCCGTTCGAAGAGGACTGGGAAGGTGTGGTGTTCGCCAACGAGGTGATCGACGCACTTCCGACCCCGCGCTTCCTGATCAGGGACGGCGAGGTCTACGAGGAGACCGTGGAACTGGACGCGGAGGGCAACTTCATCCGTGGCGCGCAGCCGGCCGATATTCTGCTCAACGGCGCCGTGCGGCACATCGAACGCTATCTCGAAAGGCCCTTCGCCGACGGATACCGCTCGGAGGTGCTGCCGCAGCTGCCGTACTGGTTGCAGGCAGTGGCGGGTGGCCTGCAACGCGGCGCGATGCTGTTCATCGACTACGGTTACAGCCGCAGCGAGTTCTACCAGCACGATCGCGACGACGGCACGGTGCGCGCCTTCTACCGCCACCACGTGCATAACGACGTGCATCGCTGGCCGGGCCTGCAAGACATCACGGCCTCGGTGGACTTCACCGCAATGGCCGAAGCGGGCCTGCACGGTGGCTTCGAGCTGGCGGGGTACTGCAGCCAGGCCAGCTTCCTGATCGGCAATGGCCTGGACCAGGTGCTGAGCCTGGCCGAGGAGCGTACCGATGAGGTGGGGCGCATCCAGCTGCGCGACCAGGTGAAGAAGCTGACCCTGCCGACCGGCATGGGCGAGCGCTTCCAGGCGATCGGCCTGCAGCGTGGAATCGACTTCGAGCCGGCGTTCGCGCTGGGCGATCTGAGCTGGCGCCTGTGAGCGCGACGGCGCGCATGATCAAGCCGCTGCGGCGGCCGCGGCTATGGACTGCGCTGTGGGTGCTGGCCGTGCTGTTCGTGATCGTGGTCTGCCTGATTCCGCCGCCACCGATTCCCGTGCCGGAGAACGGCGACAAGGTCGAGCATTTCCTGGCGTACTTCATTCTGTCCGGCAGTGCCGTGCAGCTGTTCCGGCAAGGACGTCCGCTGCTGTGGGTCGGGCTGGGCCTGGTGCTGATGGGAATCGGGATCGAGTTCGCACAGGGGGCGCTGACACGCGACCGAATGGCCGACCCGATGGACGCCCTCGCCAACACGGTTGGCGTTCTTGCCGGATTGGGCCTCGCGCTGACCCCGCTGCGCGACCTCCTGCTGCGCTGGCGGGGCTGACACGCCTTCCCTGGTTGAAGTGGAACCGGGCATGGCCCGGCTCCACAGCCTTCCGGTTACTTCTGCAGCGTCACTTCGTCCAGCACCCACATCGCCGGGCGGGTATCACCGGTGAAGTTGATGCACAGGTCGTCGGTGCCATGCGTGCCCTTCGGCAGCGTCGCACGCAGGCTTACGAAGCCATCGGCATCGGGCGTGGCCGGCAGCGGGACTTCGGCCAGCACCTTGCCCGTGCAGCTGCCCCGGCGGATCAGCATCTCGCCGTGCGCACGCCTGGCCTTCTCGAAGCGACGGTTCGGCTCGTCATGCGCCAGCTGGAAGTAGTAGGGGATGCGACCGGCGCGCACCTCCACGCTGCCGATGCCGTCCAGCTGCGCCTGTGGCCAGCGCCAGCAGGGCTGGAAGATGTCCACGTTGAAGACCGCGCGTGCGCCCTCGCGCGGGCCATCGTCTTCCAGGCGCAATACCAGGCCCTTGTTGCCAACGCAGCTGAGCAGTTCGTCGCTGCGGCGGGCGAGCAGCGATTGCGGAGTGAACGCGGCTACGGTGGGCTCTGCGGCCAGCATCCGGCCCTGGTAGAACGCTGCGGCCTGTACCGTGGCGGGCACCTTCGCGGTCAGCGGCTGCTGGTACAGCGGCGACTGCGCGGTCACCGGCTGGCCATCGGTGCTGTAGCGCACCTCGTAGCCCAGCGGGTTGGCCAGCGACACCGTCACCGTGCCTGCGGCGCGATCATCGTGGTACGCCACGCCCACTTCGAACGGCGTCTGTGCATAGGCGAGTCCCCATGCGCGGTAGCGCTGCAGCTGTGACGGCAGGCGTGCCAGGAAGTCGCGGAAGTCACGCTTCCCGGGCGGGCTCCAGCCGGTCTCGGCCACCGCCGCCAGGCGTGGGAACAGGTTGTGCTGCAGCCGCGCATAGCTGCGGGTGTGCTCGGTGAACATGTTCGCCTGCAGGCCGAGGATGTGTCCGCGCTTGTCGGCGGGCAGTTCGTCCGGCACCGGCTCGAAGTTGTAGAGCTTGCCGAGGTTGACCTGCGTGGGGCGGCCCGGCGGTTCATTGGGCGAGGCGGTCTGCAGGTAGTCCAGGTACAGGTAGCCGACCGGCGACATGATCACGTCATGGCCGGCGCTGGCAGCGGCCAGACCGCCTTCGGTACCGCGCCAGGACATCACCGTAGCCTGGGGGGGCAGCCCGCCCTCGAGAATTTCGTCCCAGCCGATCAGGCGCCGGTCGTGTTCCTCCAGGAATGTCTCCAGGCGCTTGATGATGTGGCTCTGCATGGCCATCTCATCCTTGATGCCCAGCTCGCGCATGCGCTGCTGAATCTGCGCGGACGCCTCCCACTGGTCCTTTACGGCCTCGTCGCCACCCACGTGCACGTACTTCGCCGGGAACAGTGCGATCACCTCCTCCAGCACGTTCTCGAGGAAGGTCACGGTGCTGTCTTCCACGTTGAAGAGGTTGGGGAACACGCCCCATTCGCTGATCGGCTTCAGCGGCGTGCTGATCGAGCCCAGCTCCGGATAGGCGGCGATCGCGGCCGTGGCATGGCCCGGCACGTCGATTTCCGGAATCACCTGGATGTGCAGCTTGGCTGCATAGGCAATCACTTCACGGATCTGCTCCTGCGTGTAGAAACCGCAATACGGGTACTCCTGTCTGGTCACCGGATCGATGCCGCCATCGCCGGCCGGCAGGCGGCAGCTGCCGACCTCGGTCAGCTTCGGGTAGCGCTTGATCTCCATGCGCCAGCCCTGGTCATCGGTCAGGTGCCAATGGAAGGTGTTGAGCTTGTGCGCGGACATCGCATCAAGCACGCGCTTGATCTCGTCCAGGCTCTGGAAATGCCGTGCCGAGTCGAGCATGAAGCCCCGCCAGGGGAAACGCGGCGCATCCTGGATCTGCACGGCCGGCAGCGCGCCCTGGCTGCCGCCGGTGGCCAGCTGGGCCAGCGTGGTGGCGCCGTAGAACAGGCCCGTCTCGTTGCCGGCCTGCACCAGCACGCCCTGCGCGGTGCTGTCCAGCGTGTAGCTCTCGCCGCTGTCGCGGAAGGTGGGAATGATCTGGAAGCGGATGCCGCCGGCCTTGGCCGCAGCCTTGCCGGTAGCCAGCGCCAGGCGCGGGCCGCCGCTGCGCGCCAGCAGGTCGGCGAACTGGGTGGCGACCCGCTGTGCGGCCTCGCCGTCAGCGTGCAGCGCGGTCATGGCGGACACAGTGATGCCACTGCCCTGGCCGGGCTGCACGCTGGCGGGGGCAGGAATCAGCATCAGGCTGTCGGCGCGCAGCTGCGGGCCAGGAGCTTCAGCGGCGGGCACCGGATCGGCGGCGAAGGCCGGCAGGGCCGGCAGCAGGGCAAACAGGCTGCCCAGCAGCAGCGCGCCGTGCATCCTGGCGTGGAAGGGCTTGACCATCGGAACGACTCCTTGGAACGGTGCGATGAACGCTATACATGAAAAACGCCGGGCCCGGAATGACCCAGGCCCGGCGTGCGTGCACGACTCGGCGATGACGCGGCCGATGGATCAGTACTTGAAGCGGAAGTTGAGGTAGTACTGGCGGCCGTTGCTGTAGAACGACGTCGGAATGGCCGCGGTCTGGTAGTACTTGTAGGTCGGGTTGTTGAGGTTCAGCGCATCCAGGCTGATGCTCAGCCAGTCGGTGGCCTTGTAGCTCAACGAGGCCGACAACGTGCCGAAATCATCCTGGTAGTAAGGGTTGGTGCCCGACAGGCTGATCAGGAACGACGAGCGGTGCGTGTAGCTGACGCGTGCCCCGAAACGCTCGTTCTCGAAGTAGGCCCCCACGTTGTAGGTGTTCTTCGAGGTACCCAGCAGGTTGTGCGAACCGTCGGACCAGGTGTGGGCCGTGGTGCCGTTGGCGTAGGTGTAGTTGGCGTTGATGCCGAAGTACTCGCCGATCGGCTGCTCATAGGCCACTTCCACGCCGGTGACCTTGCCGTCGGCATTGATCGGGGTGGAGATCTGGTAGGTCTCGAGCTGGTTGGTCAGTTCGCTGTACAGCTGGCGCGAGACTACGTCGAAGGCGATGTAGTCCTTCATGTCCATGTGGTACGCACCGACCGACAGCAGGCCGCGCGGCATGAAGTACCACTCCAGGTTGGCGTCGAAGTTGGTGGACAGGGTCGGCTTCAGGTTCGGGTTGCCACCGCCGCCGGTCTTGTTCAGGTCCGAACCCCACGACGAAGCGCCCAGGGCCGAATAATCCGGCAGGGTCTGGGTCTGCGACGCGGCCACGCGCAGCACCAGCTTGTCGTCCAGGTCGAACTTGATGTTGGCGCTGGGCAGGACGCGGTTGCGCTTGTTCTGGAAGGCGGTGCGCTCCCACATGCCGAACAGGCTGCTCACATCGGCATCGGCGGCATTGCTGACCGCGTTGTAGGTGTCGATGTCCTGCTTGATGTTGACGTAGCGCAGGCCGACGTTGCCGCTCCACCAGTCGCCGCTGAAGTTGGCCTGCACGTAGCCGGCGAAGTTCTTCTCCTTCACCTTCCACTCGGCACCGTAGTTGTGGCGGCCGGTGGGGCCATCGTTGCCGGCCAGCCAGGTGGAGTTGTTGATGATCGCGTTCTTCAGTGCATCCGGCGTGTAGTACCAGATGTTGCGCGGGAAGGTGCCGCCGACATCACCGGCGAAGCCGCTGGGATAGTTGGCGGTGGCGCTGCCCTGCAGTGCGGACCAGATGTCACCCGGGGTCGCACCTTCCGGCGAGAGCGCTTCGCGTTCGTGGTCGGCGAAGCGCACGCCGAAGTCCACGGAGTTCAGCACGCCGGTGCCGAAATACTGGCTGAAGTCCAGCGTGGCCCAGTCTTCCTTGTCTTCGGCGCGGACCAGCTGGTTGCCCCACGTGCCGAAACTGGTGACGCCGCTGGGGCTGATGTCGCCGCCGATGTTCCAGTCCACCGGCGAACCGGCGCCGTGCGTTGCCCAGCTGGCACCGCCGCCCTGGCCGAGCGTGACTTCAGCAATGAACTGGCGCGGGGTTTCACCGGTGCCCTTGGTGGTACCGGCCTGGAACTTCATGTCCAGGGTGTCGTTGATCTGCCAGTCGGCGTCGAACGTGACGTAGTTGGTCTTGGCCGTGGCTTGACGGTAGATCATGTCGTAGACACCGTAGTTGGTGCCCGGGACGCCCGCGTAGGTGGCATTGCTCAGCACGCCGTCGGTCACGGTGTAGCCCGGGTTCGGCGCCTGCGACTTGGCGAAGTTGCCGCCCCACAGCATGAAATTGCGGTTGTAGTTGTTGGCTTCCAGCTTGGAGGAGAAGCCGCTCAGCGACAGGTTCAGCGTATCGGTCGGCTTGAACTGGATGGTCACCAGCCCGCCCTTGCGTTCGCGGGTCTGTTCGAACAGGGTCGAACCCAGCAGGCCGGGGACGGCCACGCCGATCAGGTCCGGATTGGTGAGGGCCACCGGATCATCGGCGCCGATCCGGGTGAAACCGCCCGGGATTTCCTGCGCCTCGCGGCGGAGCTCGCGCTTCTGGTAGAAGGCCTGCAGCATCACGCCGAAGTTGTTGGCGTCATTCTTGTAGTTGAACAGCGCCGAGTACTGCGGGTCGGTCGACTTGGCCTGGTCCGAACGGACCGCACCTACCGAGGCTTCCGCACTGAAGGGCTTGGCGAACTCCAGCGGCTTGCGGGTGATGATGTTGACGGTACCGGTGGTGCCGCCATCCTGCAGCTTGGCCTGCGAGGACTTGTTCACTTCCACCGAGCTCACCAGCTCGGAGGGCAGCAGCGAGTAGCTGACGCTGCGGCCGACGTTGTTGCCCTGGCTGAGCACGAACCAGTCGGCCGAGCCGACCGTGTGGCCGTTGATCAGGGTCTGGGTCAGGCTCGGGCTGGTGCCACGCAGGCTGACGCGGTCGGCTTCATCGAAGCCGCCTTCGTCGGCGCTGGACGAACTGATGTTGACGCCGGGCAGGCGCTGCAGGGTGTCGGCCACATTGTGCGCCGGCAGCTTGCCGACGTCTTCGGCGGTCACCACTTCCACGCGCGCGTTGGCTTCGCGCTTGGTATCCAGCGACTTCTCCATCGAGCCTCGGATGCCGGTGACGGTCACGGTGTCCAGGTCGGTTGCGGTCGGCGCAGCCTGCTGGGCATGTGCGCTGAAAGCGAGGCAGCTGACGATGGCGGCCGAAAGCAGGGTCTTGCGGGTGTTCATGATGTCTCTCCTCATCACTCGATTGGGTGCCGGCGGCGGTGTTCGGTTGCGGTTGCGTTGACGTGCGCGGGGCGGCGGCGATGTCCCGTGCATTGGCGTGCCACGTACTGCGTGCTGCGATTGCGTTGAAGCCTGTTGCGGTGTCAGGCGGCGGATTGCTGCAGGTACCAGCTGGCAGCACCGACCACGCCCAGCTGGCCGTGCTCGACCACCTTCACCGGGATGCGTGCCAGTGCTTCGCCCATCGGCCCCTTCTGCAGGTAGCGCTCGACGAAGGTGCTGGTGCGCAGGTACTCGCGGATCTGCGGCAGGATGCCGCCGGCCAGATAGACGCCCCCATGGGCGCCGTAGAACAGGGCCATGTCGCCGATGGTGCTGCCGAGCAGGCCGCAGAACACATCCAGCGCCTTGCGTGCGTGCGCATCAGTGCCGGCCATCGCCGCGGCGGTGACCGCGTCCGGACTGGCCAGGGTGGGCTGCTGTCCCTGCAGGGCGCACACCGCGCGGTACAGGTTCATCAGGCCGGGGCCGGAGATTGCGTGCTCGATCGACACGTGAGCGCGCTCGCGCTGCATGTGGCGGACGATGGCCATTTCCAGTTCGGTGCTGGCGGCCAGCGTCGGTTGCCCGGCTTCGGTAGCCAGCACGACCGGGCCATGGGCGGTCGGGATCCACAGTGCCGCACCCAGGCCCGTACCCGGACCGACCACCAGGGTCGGTCCGCGCGGGGCGCTTTCCGGCCCACACAGGTGCAGGACGCCGCTGGCGTCGACCTGTGCCGCGGCATAGGCCACCGCTTCGAAGTCGTTGACGATGTGGACCTGCTGTACGCCGACGTCGGCCTCGATCTGCCGCGCGGACAGCGGCCAGGGCACGTTGGCAGTGATGACCGTCCCGTCTTCGCGCGCATAACCGGCCGTGGCCACCACGCAATGCGCCGGGCGCGGGCCGTCGCCCAGGAAGTCGGACAGGATCGCACTCAGGCCGGCGTGGTCGGCATTGCGATACTTGCGGTACTCCAGCACCTGCACCGGATGGGCGGCATCGCCGCTGGCCTGGACCCGGGCGACACGCACATGGGTGCCGCCGACGTCGGCGGCCAGGAACGAGGGCGCGACGCGGGACAGGACATGGGCCGGGGCGGGATGGCTGGCGGTCACGCGGGCTCCTGCTGAAGAGGGGGCCGGATCCGAGGGTGAGGCCGGCTGTTGGGCGGAGTCTGTAACCCCGCTGACAACGATGTCAACGAGTTCGTGACACTTTCGTTGCTGCGGCGCAACGAATGGGGCGTGCGGTAAACGTTTCCATGGCGTGAACAGCGCCTTCACGCCGGAGCCCTTGCTGCACGGGGCTCAACGGCTCCAGCGCATTCAGCACGCGACCGCACGCGGCGGTTGCGCGATGCAGCATGGCCTGCGCTGCCCCGCGCAGGGAAGTTGACAAACCGCCGTTGTCCATCGAAAGAATGTGACAACGTTGTTCCCAGCCACTCTCCGACGCCGCGTTCTGCGACCGTCGCCGCAGGAGCCCTCCTGATGTCCGCCGTCCCCGCTGCAAGCGCGCGCCCGAACGTGGCCACCTCCATCGCCATCGTCGGCGTCCTGTTCTTCCTGATCGGTTTCTTCACCTGGCTCAACGGCCCGCTGATCACCTTCGTCAAGCTGGCCTTCGAGCTCAGCGAGGTCGGCGCCTTCCTGGTGCTGATGGTGTTCTACCTGTCCTATTTCTTCCTGGCCCTGCCGTCGTCGTGGATCCTGCGCCGCACCGGCATGAAGAAGGGCCTCAGCCTGAGCCTGCTGGTGATGGCCGGCGGCGCGGCACTCTTCGGTGAGTTCGCGACGCAGCGCTGGTACCCCGGCGCGCTGGGCGGGCTGTTCGTGATCGGCAGCGGCCTGGCCCTGCTGCAGACGGCGATCAATCCCTACATCTCCATCCTCGGCCCGATCGAGACCGCAGCGCGTCGCATCGCGCTGATGGGCATCTGCAACAAGATCGCCGGCATGCTGGCGCCGGTGCTGATCGGCACCCTGGTGCTGCATGGCATCGGTGACCTGGACAAGCAGGTGCAGGCGGCCGACGCGGTCACCAAGGTGGCCCTGCTCAATGAGTTCGCCGCCAAGATCCATGCACCGTACCTGGCGATGGCCGGCCTGCTGGTGCTGCTGGCCGTCGCCGTACTGTTCTCGCCGCTGCCGGAGATCAAGTCCTCCGAGGCCAACGCCACCCCGACGGCCGCCGGCGCGGCCGAGCGCAGCAGCATCTTCCAGTTCCCGCACCTGTGGCTGGGCGTGCTCTGCCTGTTCGTGTATGTCGGCGTGGAAGTGATGGCCGGTGATGCCATCGGTACCTATGGCCACGGCTTCGACCTGCCGCTGGACCAGACCAAGATGTTCACCTCGTTGACCCTGGCGGCGATGCTGGCTGGCTACGTGGTGGGCCTGCTGCTGATTCCCCGGGTGGTTTCGCAGTCGCGCTACCTGACCGTTTCGGCGGTACTGGGCGTGGTGTTCTGCCTCGGTGCTTGGGCCACCCACGGCTACGTTTCGGTGGCCTTCGTGGCCCTGCTGGGCTTTGCCAACGCAATGATGTGGCCGGCCATCTTCCCGCTGGCGATCCGTGGCCTGGGCCGTTTCACCGAGACGGGCTCGGCGCTGCTGGTGATGGGTATCGCCGGTGGCGCGATCATTCCGCAGTTGTTCGCCGTGCTCAAGCAGCACATCGATTTCCAGCTGGTGTTCGTGCTGCTGATGGTGCCGTGCTACCTGTACATCCTGTTCTACTCGGTCATCGGCCACCGCGCCGGCCTGCCGCAGGAGCGCTGATAGGCGATGATGGACGGCAGCCAACCCCAGGGAAAACCCATGCGCAGAGCGACCATCAAGGACGTCGCGGAGAAGGCCAAGGTCTCTCTGAAGACCGTCTCGCGGGTGATCAACAACGAGCCCTCCGTGATGCAGGCCACCCGTGCGCGGGTGCTGCGGGCGATCGCCGAGCTCGACTACGAGCCCGATCCGTCCGCGCGCAACCTGCGCAGCGGGACCACTTTCGTGATCGGGCTGGTCTACGACAACCCCAACCCGTACCACATCATCGGCGTGCAGAACGGCGTGCTGGCCGCGTGCCGGGAGACCGGCTTCGGCCTGCAGATCCACCCCTGCGACTCGAGCTCGCCCCTGTTGGCCGATGAACTGGCCGACTGGGTACAGCGCTCGCGCCTGGCCGGCCTGGTGCTGACCGCACCGATGTCCGAGCGCCGAGATCTGGTGCAGGCGCTGACCGCACGCGGCATCAAGCTGGTGCGCATCATCGCGGCGACCGAGGACCCGGCGGACGGAGCCTGCGTGTTCGTCGACGACCGCGAAGCGGCCTACGAGATCACCGAGCATCTGATCCAGCTGGGCCATCAGCGCATCGGCTTCCTGTGGGGTGGCAGCTCGCACCGCTCTTCCGGCGAACGCTATGCCGGCTACGAAGCGGCGCTGAAGGACTACGGCATGACCGTGGACAAGCATCTTGTGGTGCAGGGCGACTACACCTTCGACGACGGTTTCCGGGGCGCGCGCCGCCTGCTGGCGCTGCGCGAACCGCCCACCGCCATCTTCGGTTCCAACGATGAAATCGCTGCGGGCGTGCTGGCCGCTGCCAAATCGGCGGGGATGAACGTGCCCTACGACCTGTCCATTGCCGGCTTCGAGGACAGCCCGTTCTCGCGCCAGTCCTGGCCGCCGTTGACCACCGCCAAGCAGGCCACCGAGGACATCGCACGCCACGCCGCGCGCCTGCTGATCGCGCAGCTGCGCAGCGATGCCTATGACGACGCGCCTGCACCGCTGCACAACCAGGGCTTCGTGCCGCAGCTGGTAGTGCGCGGGTCGACTGCGCCGATGCGTCCCGCCGGCGCCCGCCCACTCCCTTCCGATCCTGCCTGAGCCCGCCATGTCGCTGTCCGACCCCACCTCCACCCTGATGTTCGCCGAAGCCGCTGAAGCGGCCGACGTCGTCGCCCGCCAGTTCTCGCGCAACCACGCCACGATGGAGACGCTGGCTGCCAGCCTGCGCGCCGCGCCACCCCCGTTCGTGGTCACCTGCGCGCGCGGCAGCTCCGATCATGCCGCCACCTACGGCAAGTACCTGCTGGAAACCCAGCTGGGCCTGGTGGTCGCCTCCGCCTCGCCGTCGGTGGGCTCGGTGTATGCCGCGCCGCTGCAGCTGCGCGGTGCACTGTTCATCGTCATCTCGCAGTCGGGCAAGAGTCCGGATCTGCTGCGCAATGCCGAAGCGGCCAAGGCCGCCGGCGCGCGCGTGGTCGCACTGGTCAATGTCGAGGATTCGCCGTTGGCGCAGCTGGCCGATACGGTGATTCCGCTGCATGCGGGCCCGGAGAAGAGTGTGGCCGCGACCAAGAGCTACCTGGCGTCGCTTGCGGCACTGCTGCAGCTGGCCACGTACTGGAAGCAGGACAGCGGCCTGCGCGCTGCGCTGGAGCTGCTGCCGGATGCGTTGCGCGAGGCATGGCAGTGCGATTGGACGGCGCTGGCCGATGGCCTGGTGGACGCCACCAACCTGTTCGTGCTCGGGCGTGGGCTTGGGCTTGGCGCGGCGCAGGAAGTGGCGCTGAAGTTCAAGGAAACCTGCAGTCTGCATGCCGAGGCCTACAGCTCGGCCGAGGTCAAGCATGGCCCGATGGCGCTGGTCGGTCGCGGCTTCCCGGTGCTGGCTTTCGCCCAGCCCGATGAGACCGGCGCGGGCACACGTGCCGTGGTGGAGGAGTTCTCAGCGCGTGGTGCGCAGGTATGGATGGCCGGCGCCGCAGGCAACCTGCCGGTGGCTGCCGCGCCGCATCCGTTGTGCGCTCCGCTGCTCACCGTGCAGAGTTTCTACCGTGCGATCAATGCGCTGGCGCTGCGCCGCGGGTTCAACCCGGACCTGCCGCCGCATCTGAACAAGGTCACGGAGACCGTGTGATGGCAACCGTGCTGCGCAATGCCCGCATCCTGGTCGGGGATGATTTCCGCGATGACCTGGCAGTGCTCATCGAGGACGGGAAGATCAGCGCGCTGCTCCCCGATGCCGCGCCGCAGGTGGGCCAGGCGGCCGAGCAGGTCGATCTCGGCGGCGGCTGGCTGCTGCCGGGTTTCATCGACGTGCAGGTCAATGGCGGTGGCGGCGCGCTGTTCAACAACACGCCGGACGTGGCGGCCCTGCGCACCATCGCGCAGGCGCACCGCCGTTTCGGCACCACCGCGATGCTGCCGACGCTGATCAGTGATGACGTGGCGGTGATGCGCGAGGCGATCGCCGCCTTGCGCGAAGCCATCGCTCAAGGCGTACCCGGTGTCATCGGCATCCATCTGGAAGGGCCGTACATCGCCCCGGCACGGAAGGGGACCCACGACGCCAGCAAGTTCCGCGTGCCCGATGCGGAGGAGATCGCGCTGGCCGCCTCGCTGGACAATGGCGTGACCCTGCTCACCCTTGCGCCGGAACGGGTACCGCTGGAGTCGATCCGCGCACTGGTGGAGCGCGGGGTGATCGTCGCGGCTGGACATACCGCTGGAACGTACGAAGAGATCCGCGCCGGCCTGGATGCCGGCGTGCGCGGCTTCACCCATCTGTACAACGCGATGTCGCCGCTGCAGGGCCGGGAGCCGGGCGCGGTGGGTGCCGCGCTGGAAGATCGCGACAGCTGGATCGGCATCATCGTCGACGGCGTGCACGTGCATCCGGCCAGCCTGCGGGTAGCGCTGGCGGCCAAGCCACGCGGCCGCCTGCTGCTGGTGACCGATGCGATGCCGCCGGTCGGCGCCGATGATCCCAGCTATGTGCTGTATGGCGAGACCATCACTGCCGTCGATGGGGTGGTGCGCAACGCAGCTGGCGCGCTGGCCGGCTCGGCACTGGACATGGCCACGGCCGTGCGCAACACCGTGCACCTGCTCGGCCAGCCGCTTGCCGAAGCGGCGCGCATGGCCTCGACCTATCCGGCGCAGTTCCTCAATGTGGACGACCGGCTGGGCCACATCGCCGAGGGTTACCAGGCCGACCTGGTGCTGCTGGACGATGCCCTGCAGGTGCGGGGCACCTGGATTGCCGGACAGTACGAGGCCGCCTGATGAGTGCTGCGCCGTCAGCGCGCCTGGGCTCGATCGACGCCCTGCGCGGCATCACCGTGGCGGCGATGCTGCTGGTCAACAACCCGGGCGACTGGAGTGCGGTGTTCGCACCGCTGCGTCATTCGGACTGGCATGGCTGCACGCCCACCGATCTGGTGTTCCCGTTCTTCCTGTTTCTGGTGGGCGTGTCGATGGCCTTCAGCGTGGCACCGCGCGCGCTCGATGCTTCGAAGCGACCCACACTGGCGCGTGGCGTGCTGGAGCGCGCGTTGCGCATCCTGGTAGCCGGGGCGTTGTTGCATCTGCTGATCTGGTGGGCGCTGGATACGCATCACTTCCGCATCTGGGGCGTGCTGCAACGCATCGCGGTGTGTGCGGCGCTGGTTGGCCTGCTGGCGGTGTATGCGCGGCTGCACGTGCAGGCCGGGGTGCTTGTCGGGCTGCTGGTGGGCTATACCGTGCTGCTGCTCGGCCTCGGTGATCTGGCGCCATGGACCAATCCGGCCAGCCGTCTGGATACCGCGCTGTTCGCCCCGTGGATCTACCAGTGGCACGCCGATACCGGGCTTGGGCATGACCCGGAAGGGCTGCTGAGCACGCTGGGCGCGCTGGCCAGCACCACCCTGGGCCTGCTGGCCGGCGCACTGCTGCGCAGAGGTCGCGCTGTGGCGCTGGCAGGATTGGGCGCCGCAACGGCAGTGCTGGGCCTGCTGCTTGCCATTGTGCTGCCGTTGAACAAGCAGCTGTGGACGCCCAGCTACGTGCTGTGGACCGGAGGTCTTGCGGCGCTGGCCCTGTGGCTGGCGCATGTGCTGATCGACCAGAAGGGCTGGCCCGCGTGGGGCCGTCGTTTCGGCGTCAACGCGATCACCGCGTACCTGGGGGCCTCGGTGATGTCGGTGGCATTGTTGGCAACCGGCGCCTGGGGCTGGGTCTGGCAGCAGCTGGCGGCGGCGATGCCGGGTGCGCTGGAGCTGGCGTCGATGCTGCAGGCCCTGGCCTTCGTCACCCTGTGGTGGGGCGTCGCGTGGTGGCTGGACCGGCGCAGGATCTATCTCAAGATCTGACAGCGCCGGGGTATGGACGCACCTGCGGTGGAGCAGGGCCAGCTCGGCTCATTGCTGGCCGGGGACTGCCGCTGCGGGCTCCACCAGCGCCCCCGCGTGATCGGCCAGCACCTGTACCGCGTGCAGCAGCCCTTCTTCCACCTGCGGCGGGCAGTGCGCTCGGGCATCGTCCATCTCCCGCGCTGCCTGCGCGGCCAGCAGCAGTCCTGCGCAGGAAGACACTGCGGCCAGGCAGCGCGTAGCGCCGGCCAGGTCACGCGCCCTCGCTTCCGTGATCCGCGTTTCGGGCCAAGGTTGGCCGTTGGCACCGTCGCCGCGCGCGATGCTGCGTAACCGGGCGAAGAATGCAGGCTGCGGCACGTTCTCGTGGGCTGCGGCCAGCGCATCTTCCAGGATGTCGGCGGCAGCGGCGGGCAGCCGCAGCCCAGGCAGGGCATCACCCAGCAGCGCGTGCAGGCGGGGATGGGTGGGATGGGGCAGGGTCATGGTGGCAACCTCACAGGCAAGGCCACCTGCGGGGTGCAGGGTGGCGGGCGGTGCGGGTTGGCGTGCCGGTGAAGCTTTTCAACGGAGAAAAAGCCGGCGGATCCGGAGATCCCCACGCACCGCCCGCCGCAGAACGACGGAGGGTGCACTATTCGGGCCCGCGATGTTGTCGCAGGCCCGCCGTTGAAAAGCTTCATTCGGGACGCCAATCCCGGCCAGCACTGGGGCGCTGGCAGATGCCACCGTCGCGCGGTCCACAGCGCGATGACATGGGCAAAGTTGCAATGTGTGTGTCCGTATCGCCCATCTGTCGCGTGACCGGAGCGCCGTGTCGGCATCGCGCAATGCCTGCGCTGCCAGCCAGGTCAGATACGACAACCTGCGCGATGGCCGTGCCGATCATCAACCCGCTATGCTGGGCGCCTGACTCAACGGCAAGGAACGTCGTATGCAGATCTGCAACGGAGTGCGGCGCGCGGGTGCGACGGTGGTCGTGCTTTGGGCTGCGCAGACGATGGCCGCAACGGCCTCGGCATCCGCGGTTGAACTGCCCTCACCGGAGGCGCAGGTGCAGATGCTGCAGCTGCTGGAGGCACGCGCGCTGTATCGCGACCGTGTCGATTGGGCCGGTGTACGTGCGACGCTGGCCGCCGCAACCGACGATGCCGACCGGCGCCGGTTGCTGGATGACGCCGCTACCCGCAGCACGGGCGGCCATGGCCGCTGGATTCCGCCCAGCCTGCAACGCCAGCGTTCCGGGCGTGCGCAACGCTTGAAGGCCGGCCAGGATGCGGCATCGCCAATGCCGTGGCAGGCCGATGCGCGCGTCGGTGTACTGCAGGTGAGCCCATTCCTGGACGATCCTCAGGCGGGCGAGCAGGCACGGTATGACGCTCGCAGAACCTACGCGCTGGCGCTGCAGCACCGCATCGTGGCCCTGGATGACGGCACGCGGTGCGGCTGGGTGGTGGATCTGTCCGGCAATGGCGGCGGCAACATGTGGCCCATGCTGCTGGGACTGCTGCCGTTGTTGCAGGGTACCCCGGATAAGGAAGGGGCCGTGCTCGGCGGCTTCCGCAGCGCCGAAGGGCAACGGCCATGGCGACAGCGCGACGGAGAGGTCCTGGATGGCGCGAATTCGCGGCTTCGCTCGCGCGAGGCGGCCTATGTGCTGCGCGGCGGTTCCGCACCGGTTGCGGTGGTGTTCGGCCCCCGTACTGCCAGTTCGGGCGAGGCCGTGGCGCTGGCCTTCCGCGGCCAGCCCGGCAGCCGCAGTTTCGGCCAGCCCAGTGCAGGCTATTCCACCGGCAATCAACCCGTGCCCCTGGTGGATGGCAGCATGCTGCTGCTGACCGTCAATATCATGACCGACCGCCAGGGGCAGGGTGACGGTCGCCAGCTGCAGCCGGATCAGCCCACCGCCCCCGGAGCGTCCGGTCTGCAGGCCGCGCAGGACTGGCTGCTGGCCCAGCCCGCCTGCTCGGGGCGTTGATCTGCACGCAGGAAAGCGAGCCGCGGAAGGGTCCGCTGACACCGGTTCATCGCTCGAGGGCTCGGCCTGTTAAAGTCTCTCCTGCAATCACGTAGCGGAAGCGACCATGGACCACGACACCCCGTTCGAACCCCTCAACGACCTCGAGGTGCGCCTGCTGCAGGCCCAGGATGGCACGCTGACCGCGTCGCAGTTCCTCGATGGGCTGCTGACCTCGACGGCGTTCGTGCTGCTGGACAAGGCCATCGGCGAAGACGGCGCATGGGATGAGAGCATCTCGCCCCTGGTGCTGACCAGCGAGAGTGGCGAGCCGATGTTCGCGGTGTTCACCGCCCCCGAGCGTGCCGGCCTGTGGCACGAACAGCTGCCGCAGTTCGCGCATGCCATGCCGATCGCGGTGCATGCGCTGCTGGCCGGAATCGGCGACGGTGTCGGCCTGGTGCTGAACCCCGGCCTGGACGTGGGCATGGAGATGATTCCCGATGCCGTGGCGCAGTTGAAGCAGCGCGCTGCTGCGATCACGCGGGGCATGGCGCACTGACCACACCGATGCCGGTGGTAGATCCGGATGCGCTCACATGTGGTGTCGCATAAGGACCGGGTTTGCCGCTGAGAAGTGATTCGACGATCACTTTGAGGTTTTCATCGACAGAGAATTGGCAGTGCTGTGCGTGAGTTTCCGCGCTGGCATGTCTGCGTTGTCGTCTTTGACTCTTTCTTCTGTGCCCTGCAGCCGAACAGTCTGGCCCGTTTCAAGCCGGACGCGCGTTGCTCATGGAAGGACTTCCGCATCACCTCCGTCATGCGACGTTGCTCGCGGCGCTTGCAGCGCCGCGAAGCGACGATCGCTTTCTCAGGTTGCACACCCCCTGCGGCACTGACGTGCTGGTGGCCGAAACGCTGGATGGCGTCGAACAGATCGACGGCATCGGTTTCCAGTGGACGATCACGGCGCTGTCGCTGGATGCGGGCCTGTCGCTGGGCCCGCTGATCGGGCAGGGCGCGCTGCTGCAGATGCAGCAGGCCGACGGCAGCCTGCGGCCGTTGCATGGACGCATCACCGCCGCCGAGCGGCTGGGCAGCAATGGCGGGCTGGCGCGCTACCGGCTGCGCCTGCAGCCTTGGCTGGCGTTCCTGTCGCAGCGGGTGGACAGCTATGTGTTCCACGACAGGACGGTCGTGGAGATCGTCGAGGACATCTTCGCCGACTACGGTGGTCTGGCCCCGGCCTGGCGCTGGTCGCTGGCCG